>JBGTJY010000757.1:0-2122 GCA_041744855.1 Candidatus Hydrogenedentales bacterium | reverse complement strand
TTTGGCGCGGCGTTCCGTGATCGATTCCAATTTCACAGCGTCGGCGCGCCACTCCGCGACCCACGACGGCCGATGCAGCGCCATCGCGTGGGCCGCGGCGTGACCTCGAATTTCCGTCGGACGGATCGCGGCGAAAGGGCGAGCACGAAGGACGGCCTCGCGAAAGGTGCGAGTAAAAAGTGTCGAACCATCGAACACACCGCCGTGACAGAGGATTGGCGCATCGTCCGGGAGTCCGTGGGCGTGCGCGGCCTTCGCGACGATCTCGGCGAGCGACTCAGCCTCGCCTTCGATACATCGCACCGCGACCGGATCGTTTTTCACAGCGCATTCGTCGACAGCGTGCGCAAATGCCGCCACTTCCCATTTGCGCGCCGTGCGTTGCCAGGCTACGAGGTCGTCGATCGAATCGACTTTCGCCGCGTCGTAAATGGCCTCCGTGAGTTTCGTCGGCGAAGCGATCCCGTCCTGCGCCTCGCCTACCGCGCGCAGTGCCCTGCACGCGATCGCATATGCGCTGCCGGTTTCGCCGAAGAGCGGCCCGCGCCCACCAACACGAATCACCTCGTCGCCGGACTTTTGCAATAAGATGCTCGAACCCGTTCCCGCAATCACGAGGATCCCCGGAGATTCGCGAAGGTTCGCGACGATAAGCGGAACCAAATCGTTCGTGACGATGGCCGAGTGCGCGTGAAGGCCGGCCAGAAGGTCCGCGGCGATTTCCTGCGAGAGTTCTCCGAAACCCGCGCCGGCGATCCCGGCTGCGATCGTGAGGGGCGTTTCGTGTTTCGCGAGCAGCACCTTGCACGCGCGGACGATTACGCTCGCAGCGTGCGCCGCGCCCTGTTCGGAGGCATTGCCCGGGCCGGCTTGGGACTCGGCGACAAGACCGCCCGGCGCATACAACCCGATGGACGTGTGCGACGCCCCCGCCTCGATCACGAGAATCGATTCCACGACTACCCCCGGTACGCCCCCGTATTTGCTCGGCTCAATATTCTAACGGAGACGCTGCGACTCTGCGAAACTAACGCTGTCGTGAAACTAACGCCGCCGTGGCTCTTTTCAGTATCGTGACGCGCGAGTCGAAGGAGCTTGCGAATAAACGTGGACACGCGCGCGCAATGGATTCTGGCGCAATTGATGACGCCCGGCGTCGGGCACACGCAGATCAACACGGCGCTCGACGCGGTCGACGGCGATTTCGATCGGATTGCGAAGCACGCCAGTTCGCGCAATCTCGCGATGGACGACGCGGCTGCGTGGCTCAAGCGGCTTGACGCCTCGGGTGTCTCTTGGCTGACGCGCTGGGACGATGCCTATCCGCGGTCGTTGCACGCGTTGAAACTCGCAGCGCCGCCCTTGCTTTTCGTGCGCGGTTTGACGCCACTGCTCCGCGCGGAGTGCATCGGCATCGTGGGCGCGCGCGTAACGGGACAAGACGGCCTCGACGCCGCGCGCGCGTTTGCAAACGGATGTGCTTCGCAAGACATCGCAGTCGTGAGCGGAGGAGCCACAGGCGCCGATCGCGCGGCGCACGAAGGCGCGATGGATGCCGGCGGCGCGACGATTGTTGTGCTTCCCTGTGGTATTTCCGATCGCGACTCGACCCGGCCTTTCGAGCGATGGACCGAAACGAAGCGCGCCGTGTTGATCAGTCCGTTCGTTCCGGATCTGCCGTGGACCACTCACGCGGCGATGGAACGCAACAAGATGATCGCCGCGCTTTCGAACGCGTTGTTTGTGATCGAGCCCGGCGCTCGCGGCGGCAGTATCCGCACGGCGCGGTTCGCGCTCGGACTCCGCCGGCCCGTGTTCGTCTACGGCGAATCCCCTGGCGTGCCGATTCTGATTCGCGAGGGCGCGACGCGCATACCGCAAGGATCCCCGGCAGAACTCGCCGATATCGTCCTTACTTTACGCGACCGCGCTCCAGTCGGCACGGAACAAACCCTCCTCTAAGACCTCTGGTCGCGAAGCAGTTGTTCATTTGCTACACTGCATAATCAAGCGAAATCGGGAGCACTTTTCATGGCGGTGATGTACACGAAAACCTTTAAGGGCTACGAGGACCGAACCCTCGAAATGGACCGCACGGTCAACACGTGGATTCATCGGCACC
>JBGTJY010000756.1:0-1747 GCA_041744855.1 Candidatus Hydrogenedentales bacterium | reverse complement strand
CGCAAGCGGCGCGCACGCCCGAATTCACCGCCGTCATCGGCATCGCGCGCCACGGCTTCCACCACCGCAACGCCAACCATCGTCACGGCAACGGCGCGCGCGTCCGCATCACGCAAGGCGCCAAAGTCCTCACCGGCGCCTTCAGACGATATTTCTTCTAACCCCCACAATGCGCAGGCAGGAATCTCTCATCGCTGCACGGCGCGCTGAATCTTGACAAGAGACTCCCGCCTGCACCGCGAAACCGAAAACATCGCGAGCACGATTTATAAATAAGGCACGCGTACTTAAGTCCTCGCCTCTGTTGGTCCGTCGAAGAATGTTAAACTTCGTCTTGCAATCGAGATGTTATCCCGGGAACCTACTATCAGTCATTCTTCGCTGGCGCTCAGAATGACTGGCCTAAGGTAGTGCGCTAGCTCCTAATACAATCCGGTCAAAAAACTGCCATGGAATCCTGAATGAACCTCACAAGCCTCTGCCCCAACACGCAATTCGCCGTCGACGCCGTTCGCCAGGCAGGACTCCTCGTCCGCAAAATTCAACGCGAAATGGTCGTCAAAGGCCTGGAAAAAGACGACAAGTCCCCCGTCACCGTCGCCGACTTCGCGGGCCAGGCCGTCGTCGCAAAATTGATGCGTGATCGTTTCCCTGACTCGGTGCTCGTCGCCGAGGAAGGCGCCGAGAGTCTTCGCAACGGCAACGACGCGACCGTGCAATCCATCCTGCATTTCGCGGGTCCGGTGACGCGTATCGAAAACGCGAAAGCGATGCTCGACCTGATCGATTTCGGTCAAGCGGATCCCACGCGCGCATTCTGGACCCTCGATCCCATCGACGGCACCAAGGGCTACCTGCGCAAAGACCAGTACGCCGTTGCGCTCGCGTACATCGAAAACGGCGTCATTCAATGCGGCGCGCTCGCGTGCCCGAATCTCAACCCGGACTGCTCACTCAACAAATCCGGCGCGGGCGCAATCGCAGTGGCGGAACGCGGCAAAGGCGCATGGACGCTCCCGCTCGAAAGCGATGGCGCGTTGCAGCCCCTCAAGGTCTCGCCCGAGCGTAGCATCCCCAAGGCCCGCATGCTTCGTTCGTTCGTCTCCGCGCACACGAACACGGATCAACTACAAGAATTCTCCGCGCAGCTTGGCCTCAAGTCCGAACCCGTCGCGCTCGACAGCCAGGCGAAGTACGCGCTACTCGCCGCGGGCCACGGCGAAATTCTCCTGCGCCTGCTCTCGGCGTCCCAGCCGAACTACAAAGAGAAAATCTGGGACCAAGCGGCCGGCGCGATTGTCACCGAAGAAGCCGGCGGCAAAATCACCGACCTCGCCGGCAACGCGCTCGATTTCACCCAAGGCCGCAGCCTCACCAAAAACAGCGGCATCTGCGCAACCAACGGCTTCATCCACGACACGATCATCGAAGCCCTCGCAAAGCTGTAACGCCGGTTCTCAACCGGCCTCTTCACGCCCAATCTTCGGGTCCATTGGAAACCTGCAAGTTTCGAGTCTCCCGAGCCGGTTGAAAACCGGCGTTACAAATTCATCAACGCCTTCTCGCGCTGAGCCAACGCAGCCGCATTCTCCGGTTCGCGACGCAACACATACTCGATATGCTCGAGCGCCTCGCTGTACCGGCCCTGCTGCACGCGCATCGACGCCAAATTCACATGCGCGCGAATCGATTGCGGATCGATCTCGAGCGCCCTCGCAAATTCCGGCTCCGCGTTCTCAAAGTCTTC
>JBGTJY010000755.1:0-10607 GCA_041744855.1 Candidatus Hydrogenedentales bacterium | reverse complement strand
ATTGCTTTTCGATCCCACGGCGCGCTGCGCCGCGGCGTTGCATGCTGGACGCCGCGGACTCGAACTCGGCATCGGCGCGGCGGGTGTCGACGCGTTGACCGAGCGAGGTGCGAGCTCTTCGCGCGTCCATGCGGTAGTCGGTCCATCGGCCGGATCTTGCTGTTACGAAGTATCGCCGGAGATCGCGCAAATGTGGTCATCGCTCGGATTGCCGGTAATGGGCCGCTTGCTCGATTTGTGGGGCGCTGCCGTGCTGCAACTCGAATCGAGGGGCGTGCCGCGCGCGCGGATTTCGGTGAGCGGGATTTGCACGATTTGTAGCGATCGTTTTTATTCGTATCGGCGCGGCGACGCGCGGCCGCGGAATTTGGCGTTTGTTGTACTGTGACGCACGCGACATCGCCAACGCCATTCCCGTCAACTTCGTCATTCCCGCGCAGGCGGGAATCTCCCAACTGCGTGTAGTCCTGTGTGAATGCGGAGAGATTCCCGCCTGCGCGGGAATGACAGTTAGGGCGCGATTGACGATTAGGGCGTGAATGACGATTACGGCAGGAATGACGGCTAGGGCGTGAATGACGCACTCAGTGTATGGTTGCAAATCGGCGCGTTGGACTGTTCAAATGAGATGTCTGCTCTCATCTCCATTCCGTTGCCACCTGAGGAGAATTTTCATGCGTTACCGTTTTGTTGTGGTCGCTTTGTCGATCAGCGCGTTTGCCAGTTTCGCGCAGGAGTTGCCGGCGCCCGTGACTTCGGTCGAGGGGATTACGGAGTACCGTCTCGATAACGGGCTTCGTGTGTTGTTGTTTCCCGATCGGTCCAAGGCGACTGTCACCGTGAACGTGACGTATCTCGTCGGCTCGCGGCATGAGGGGCGGGGCGAAGCGGGCATGGCGCATTTGCTCGAGCACATGGTTTTCAAGGGGACGCCGACGTTCCCGAACATCTGGGGCGCGCTCGAGGATCACGGGGCCGATTTCAACGGATCGACGTGGGTTGATCGGACGAATTACTACGAGACGCTGCCGGCGAGTGACGAGAATCTCGATTTCGCGTTGAGCATGGAAGCGGACCGCATGATCAACAGCAACATCAGCGCGGAGGAACTCGCGAAAGAAATGACGGTGGTGCGGAACGAATTCGAGATGGGCGAGAACAGCCCATTCAACGTGTTGACGGAACGCATTTCGTCGGCGGCATTTCTGTGGCACAACTACGGCAAATCGACGATCGGCAATCGCAGCGATATCGAGCGCGTGCCCGCGGAGAGTCTTCGCGCGTTCTACGAGAAGTACTACCAACCGGACAACGCAGTGCTGGTGGTCGCGGGAAAGTTCGAACCAGAGGCCACGCTGGAGTTGATCGTGACGTATTTCGGCGCGATTCCGAAACCGGCGCGCGTGCTCGAGGCGACGTACACCGAGGAACCCGTGCAGGACGGCCCGCGTTTCGTAACGGTCAAACGCGTCGGCGACGTTGCGCTGGCCGCGGTGACGTATCACGTGCCGGCCGGTTCGCACGAAGAATATCCGGCGGTGCAAGTCTTGCAGGAGGTGTTGACGAGCCAGCCCGCGGGGCGTTTGTACCAGGCGCTCGTGGAGACCGGCAAGGCGGCATCTGTCGGCGGCATGGCGTTTCCGTGGGCGGAACCCGGACTGATGATGAGCGTTGTCGAGTTTCCGGATGAACAGGATCCGAAGGCAATACTCGATGAAACGGAAAAAGTAGCCGAGAACCTGCGTGACGAACCGATTACCGAGGAAGAAGTCGAGCGCATCAAGACGCGGCTGTTGAAGAACATCAAACTGGCGCTTGCGGATAGCGGGAGCGTCGGAATCGAGCTGAGCGAGTGGGCCGCGCTGGGCGATTGGCGGATGTTCTTCATTCATCGCGATCGCTTGAAGGAAGTGACCGCCGAGCAGGTGCAGCGGGCGGCGGATAAGTATCTTATCGAGAGCAATCGCACGGCGGGCTTGTTCATCCCGACGAAGGAGATCGTCCGCGCGGAAATCCCGGACACGCCGGTGGTGGCGTCGTTGGTCGAGGGATACGAGGGGACGGAAGACATCGTAACGGGCGAAGTGTTCGCGGCGACGACCGAGAATATCGACGCGCGCACGGAGCGCTACACAATTGGCGAGGACCTCGATGTCGCGCTCCTTGCGAAGGAGACGCGCGGGGCGGCGGTGCAGATTTCGATGCAACTCCATTTCGGCACGGCGGAGAGTCTCGCGCCGCATCGGGCCGCGCTGGAAATGGCGGCGGCGCTACTGATGCGCGGGACGAAACGGCTCGACTACCAGGCCCTGCGCGACGAGATCGATCAGCAACAGTCTCAAATCAGTGTAACCGCGGCGAAGGGTGGCGTGAGTGGGTCGATCGTTTCCGATCGGGATCACATCGGCGCTGCCTTGAGTTTGCTGGCGGAAGTGTTGAAAACGCCGCGATTCGACGCGGAGCAATTCGAGATCATCAAGAAGGAGCGCGTCACCGATCTCGAGAATCAGCTTTCCGATCCGCAGGGCTTGGGTTTCAGCGCGTTGTCGCGCTCAATCAATCCTTGGCCGAAGGAGAGCATTCATTATGTGCCGACATTGCAGGAACAGATTGACGAGCTGAACGCGCTGACCTTGGACAGCGTCAAGGAAGCCTACGCGAAGTTCTATGGCGCGGGCCATGGCGAGATCGCGCTTGTGGGCGATTTCGACGTGGACGCCGTGAAAGCGGCGCTGAACACGGAATTCGCGGAGTGGAAATCGAGCGAGCCGTACGCGCGGATCGAGAAGGAATTTCGCGCGAACGAGGCGGTGGATTTGGCGATCGACACGCCGGACAAGCAAATGGCGATCGTCGGCATGGCAGGGACGATCAAGATCACGGACGGCGATCCGGACTATCCCGCGTTGACATTTGCATCGTACATCCTTGGACAGAGCGCGAAGTCGCGCTTGATGACGAAACTGCGCCACGAAGGCGGGCTTTCGTATGGCGCGGGCGCATTCATGCAGGCGGACGACAAGAATTCGCACGCGGGCTTAATCGCGTACGCCATCTGCGCGCCGCAGAATTCCGCGAAGGCGCTCGACGTGATGAAGGAACAAATTGCGCTTTGGGTCAGCGATGGATTGACTGACGAGGAGATTGCGGAAGGGAAATCGAGTTATAAATTGACCATGGACAATCAACTCGCCGACGACCAGTTCGTCGTGACCACGTTGGCGGAGTATCTCGACGCAGATCGGACGTTCGCGTTCTTGCAGGCGCGCATCGACATGATTCAGGCGCTGACGAAAGACGAGATCGCGGCGGTCGTTAAAAAGCACTTTGGCGATGTGCGTTTCATGACGATGAACGCGGGGGATCAATCGAAGGCGGTCGAGGCCGCGGCAGGGACGGATTGACGGTCTCTATAACATTAGCCCCGGGTGTTGCGTTTTCTTTGGAATCGCGAAGGATTTTTTGCGAAACAAGGGATGAATGGAGGCGGACTGGGTCGTGAAGCACGGATCAAATTTGGGAAACAAGGGGTATTAGGAAGTATTCGCAGTTTGGCGGTATGTAGTCGGGGTCAGATCTGCGGGATCTTTCCGGCAGGGCCACGTCTTTGGTTTTCGCTGGACCGCTGCCGTCGCGCTGGCTTATCACTGTGTTTGAGTTGCCATCGGAAATGCTGCCTTATTCTGCTGCTGATGGGGGCTTCCGGTTGGGAATTCATTGCCGCAACTCGGCTAAAGGGGTAGGAATAGCACGCTGTTGTTTAAATCTCGGGTCTCGCCCGTCTTCGCAACAATCTCGAGATCATCGATACACTTGCCAATTGGCACCCTCCGCTGATGGGCGTAAATTATCCCGCTGAATGCAGTTCCAACGCGTTGTCGCCTTTTGGCCTCGATCAGGAAGTCCTTGTCACGCGTGAATAGAACCCGGCCTAATGCGGTAGCGCGATCCAGCAACAGCGGGTCCGCAAGTTCATACGCTCCATCTTCGAACGCCGTTACGACGTCGACGCTCCGTAGCCTCAAGCCTCGTATGATATAACTAGCGACGTGGTGATCGGCGTAGATGGCGAGCGCCATCAGATAAGACGCTTTTCTTTCAATCTTTTGACGAGCGAAGGTTCCTGAAAGCTTTCGCGGAGTTTATCCACCTCTTCTAAATCGCTCTGAATCTTTGCGTCCAGTTCTTCCTTGTTATCCCAATAGTATGCGAGAGCGGCGTGTATTTGGCCCATACTGAGGTAGGGGTGTTGCACTTGGAGTGCTTCAGGGCTCCATCTATAGGCGAGATGATCGAGAACGAGTTCTACGACTTTCATGGTCGTGCCGGCGATAATCGGGACTCCGGCATCGTTCAGTACGATGTGGCCGTAGTGTGTTTCGGTTTGCACGGTAACTACTCCTGTTTCCGGAACCATTTTGAACCAATGCGTTCGAGCGTGCAAGCGAAAGCGGAAAGCGCCCGGCCGTCTGGTTTCCGGCCGGGCGCTCGATTTGGAGATGGAATTCGATTACACGAAGAGCGGCGCGAGCACCAGTGATATCACCGTCATCAATTTGATGAGGATATTGATGGAGGGGCCGACGGTGTCTTTGAGGGGATCGCCGACGGTGTCGCCTACGACGGCGGCTTTGTGCGCTTCGGAGTTCTTGCCTCCGAAGTTGCCTTCTTCGATGTACTTCTTGGCATTATCCATCGCGCCGCCGGAATTTGCGGTTTGGATGCCAAGCATAACGCCGGTGACGATGGCGCCGACGAGCATTCCCGCGAGGCCCGCGGGGCCGAGGATGAATCCCGCTGCGACGGGAAATACGACCGCCAAACCTCCAGGGAGCAGCATGCCTTTGATGGCGCCTTTGGTGGCGATGTCGACGCAGGTGGTGCTATCGGGCATGACGCCGGGTTTGCCTTCTTTGAGGCCGGGGATATCGCGGAACTGGCGGCGGACTTCTTCGATCATGAGGTAGGCGCAGTCACCGACGGCACGGAAGAGCATCGAGGAAAAGAGAAACGGCAACATGCCGCCGATGAAGATGCCGGCGAGGATCAGGGGATCCAGTAGCGTAACCTCGTCGGGGGTGATGCCGGTGCTCAACATGAAGGCGCTCAAGAGACCGATGGCGGCGAAGGCGGCGCTTCCGATGGCGAATCCTTTGCCGATGGCAGCCGTCGTATTGCCGACCGAGTCGAGGTTGTCGGTGATGTGGCGGACCTTCGGGTCGAGGCGGGCCATTTCCGCGATGCCGCCGGCGTTGTCGGCAATGGGCCCGTAGGAATCGACGGAGACGACCATTCCGGTTGTCGCGAGCATGCCCAGCGACGCGATGGCAACGCCGTAGATACCGGCGAACTCATACGCGAACACGATCGATATGGCGAGAAAGATGATCGGTCCGGCGGTGCTGGCCATACCAACGGCGGTACCTTCGGTGACTGCGATGGCGGGTCCGGATTGGCATCCTTCGGCGAGTTTGCGCACAGGCCGATATTTGCTGGAGGTGAAGTACTCGCTCGCGAACCCGATGACGCCGCCCGAGACGATACCTAGGACGCAAGCCGCCCAGGGTCCCCAGGCTTCATAGGTAACGACGGCGTCACCTTCGCCGATACTGAACGGGGCGCCTTGGGTGAACGCGTAGATGCCCGTTCCAACGATCGTAAGGATCGCGCTGAGGTAAGTGCCGTTCATGAGCGCGGCCTGCGGATTCGATTGGGCGAATATTTTGACGTACATGACGCCGATAGCGCTTGCGAGGATACCGATCGAGGCGACAAAGAATGGGAATGCGGTGACGTAGTGCAGGCCCGCGTCGCCGGCGCCATTCGTGGCAGCGGTGGCGGCTACGGCTACTGCGCCGGCAATCGCGAGGCACGCGATGATGGATCCGACGTAGGACTCGAGGAGGTCGGCGCCGAGGCCCGCGACGTCGCCTACGTTGTCGCCGACGTTATCCGCGATGACGGCGGGATTGCGCGGGTCATCTTCGGGAATGCCGGCCTCGACTTTGCCCACGAGGTCGGCGCCCATGTCGGCGCCTTTGGTGAAGATTCCGCCGCCGGAACGGGCGAACAAGGCGACCAGGGATGCGCCCATGGCGTAGCCGTTGACGATCGTCGGCACACCGTCGAAGGCGATGTAGACGACGACGAGGCCGATGGTCGCGATGCCGACGACGCCCATGCCCATGACGGCGCCGCCGCTAACGGCGACATCGAGCGCCTTTTGCACGCCGCCGCTTTCCGCGGCCGCAGCGGTTCGTGCGTTCGATCGGGTGGCGATACCCATGCCGAGGAAACCGGCGAGCGTGCTGGCGATTGCGCCGGACGCGAAGGCGACGGCGGTTTTCCAGCCGAGCCCGAGTTCGGGCCGGATGAATCCGATGGCGGTGAGGATGAGGCCGATGACGACGACGAACATTCCCACGTAGCGGTATTCACGGCGGAGAAACGCGAGCGCGCCTTCTTGAATGAGTTTGGACAGGCGCTCCATCTCCGCGTTGCCCTGGGGCTTGGAGAGGACGTACTTTGCGAGGTAGGCGACGAATGCGAGCGCGAATACGCCGGCTCCTGCCGCCACCAAAAGGTGCGATTCCAGTTGCATGGTTTGTTTTTTCTCCTCCGTTGGTTATGAGGTTTGAAGTCCGGCGAACTGTGCAGGACTTGGTGGTCGGTTGTAGAAGTGGCAGCTTGGGGATGACTCGAAGCGGAGCTTCTGCTGCAAGTGCGTTCCCAAATGGAAATTTGGGAACGAGGATTGGGAGTGCAAGTGCGTTCCCAAATGGAAATTTGGGAACGAGGATTGGGAGTGCAAGTGCGTTCCCAAATGGAAATTTGGGAACGAGGAATGATCGAAATTTGGGAACGAGGAAGAAGACGGGAACGAGGAAGAAGACGGGAACGAGGAAGAAGACGGGAACGAGGAAGAAGACGGGAACGAGGCACAATTCGGGAACGAGGTGCGTGGAATGCGGCGGGGATCTCCAAGGGCGGACTCGAAATCCGCAATGGACGAACCGATCTTTTTGCGCGTAAAAGGCAACGTTGGGAAAACCTGTGGTTCAGAAAACTAGACTGGTTCGAGAAAACGAGACTGCTTCTGAAAACTAGGCTATGTTCTTGCCGTTCGCGCTTCTAGCGGGCAACTGACCCTCGAGGGCCAGTGCGGCCTTGGCCGCGTTTTGTTCGGCTTCTTTTTTGGTCGGCCCGATTCCACGGCCCGCCGGTGTATCCCTGAGACTGACTTCGACTTCGAATTCCTTGCGGTGTTCCGGTCCGCTGGAACGCACTATCGTAAACTTCGGCAATTCCATCCGCTCGGCCTGGCAGTAGGTTTGGAGCCTGGATTTGTAGTCCCAAATTCTACCTTCCGCCTGAGCCTTGCTGAGCTCCTTCGCGAATACCCGTTCGACGAAGGCCCTCACCGCACCCCACCCCTGATCGAGGTACATCGCTCCGATCAGGGCCTCGAGGCAGTCGGCAAGCAACGCGGTGCGTTGGCGTCCGCCGGCCTGCTCTTCTCCTTTGCCCAGCCGAATCACGGGGGCTATCCCGAGTGAATCGGCTATTTTCGCGAGCACGCGCCGGTTGACGACGCTTGCCCGAATCTTGCTGTATTCGCCTGGCGTCCGGTTGGGAATCGTTTCGTATAAGCACTGCGCGATGGCGAGCCCCAAGGCAGCATCGCCGACGAATTCGAGTGCCTCGTAGTTCGATTGGGGACTGGAATCGTCGACTGCCGATGCGTGGGTCAGCGCGCGATCAAGCAGCGCATAATCGGCGATTTCGATCTCGAGCGCGGCCACGAAGGGTTCGAGCTCAAGGCGCCGGGCATCCTTGTCAGGCATAGCGCTTGATGATAATCGCTGCGTTATGGCCTCCGAATCCTAATGAGTTGGACATGGCGATTGCAATGTTCGCTTCGCGGGCGGTATTGGCGACGAGATTGACTTCGCATTCCGGGTCGGGCGTTTCGAAGTTGATGGAGGGCGGCAGGATCCCCTCGCGGATGGCATAGATGCAGGCAATGGCCTCAACCGCGCCGGCCGCGCCGAGCAGGTGGCCCATCATGGATTTCGTGGAGCTGACGGGCGGCATGTTTTCGCCGAAGACGGCGCGCAGGGCCATAGCTTCGCCGGGTTCGTTGTGGGGCGTGCTGGTGCCGTGGGCGTTGAAGTAGTCGATTTGGCCGGGCTGCACGCCGGCTTCTTCGAGCGCGTAGCGCATGGCCTTTGCGCCGCCGGAACCGTCCGGCGCGGGCGCGGTGATGTGGTAGGCGTCGCAGGATTCACCCATCGAACCGAACTCGGCGAAAATCTGCGCGCCGCGGGCCTTGGCGTGGGCTTCGGATTCCATGACGAGTACGCCGGCGCCTTCGCCCATGACGAATCCGTCGCGGTCTTTGTCGAAGGGACGGCTCGCGCGTTGGGGTTCGTCGTTGCGCGTGGAGAGCGCACGCATCTGCGAGAATCCGCTGAGGCCGAACGGGATGATGGGCGCTTCGGAACCGCCCGCGACGATCACGTCCGCGCGGCCGGATCGGATCAGCGACGCGCCTTCGCCGAAACAGTGGTTGGCCGTGGCGCACGCGGTGACGACGGATTTGTTCGGGCCGCAGAGACCAAGACGCACGGCGACGTTGCCCGAGGCCATATTGCAGAGGCCCTTGGGGATCATGAAGGGCGAAACGCGGCGCGGGCCGCCGACGTGCAGGCGAATGACTTCGTCCTGAATCGTCTCGATGCCGCCGATGCCGCTGCCGAGAATGACGCCGATGCGGTCGGGATTGGCGCGATTGATGTCGAGTCCGGATTGTTTCCAGGCTTGGTCGGCGGCTTCGATTGCGTAGATGGAGTAGCGATCGTGGCGGCGGACGTCTTTGTCGTTCATGCCGGCGGGGATGCACTCGGCGCATTCGCCTGCGAACGTGGTGCGGTAACCGGTGGTATCGAATCGCGTGATCGGGCCGATGCCGGATTTGCCGTGAATCAAAGATTGCCAAAACGTGGCGCAATCGTTGCCGACGGGCGAAACGACGCCCATGCCGGTGATGACGACTTTAGGATTCACGGTCTTGTAACCCGCTGGTTTTCACTCATGATAGCGAGATTGCCACGGTCGCGCGCTGGCTTTGGCTGGTATGGCGTTTAAGGCGCGCGGCCTCGCAATGACGAGTCCTCCAAACACAACCAAGCGCCCAGCTCCGAGGATCGCGAGCCGGGCGCCTGCGGATAGCGAGTAAATCTTTGGTAGTTGAATCTATATTTCAGCGTTCACGATGGGACGCGGGTCAATATTTGTCAGCCGAGCAGCGTCAACCGAGCAGCGTCAGCCGATCTTGGCCTCGATGTATTTCACGGCGTCGGCGACCGTCTCGATCGTGTTCGCCTCGTCGTCGATGTCGATGTTGAATTCTTCTTCGAGCGCCATGAGGAGCTCCGTTTGGTCGAGCGAATCGGCCCCGAGATCGTCGATAAAGTGCGCCTCGAGCGTAACTTCCTCAGGTTGTTTGGAGAGCCGTTCTACCACGATGCGTTTGACGGTTTCTTCCACTTTAGGATTTGCCATTAGGTCACCTCCTCCCTTTTCCAGCGTTCCGAACGGCCCGCAGTGCACGCAAGGCGCGCAGTTGAGGCCGGGATTATACCTGACGTTCTGGGGAAGTTCTATTGGGGTGGCGGTTTAGCTGCCTCCGACAGAAGTCGTCCGAGAGTCGAGATTGCCACGGTGGCGCGCGATGGCGTAGGGCGCGCCACCTCGCAATGACGAGTTCTGTTGAAGGCTCGAAGTGCTATCCCAGTTGCACCGACAAAGTTGCAGGCAGGCTGGAAGTTCCAGACTTGCTTGCTACCTCACGATGAGCCCCGATGGTCCTTCTGCGTTTCGAATAATACACACATCGGGGCCGAATGTCTCACGCGACGCTTTTTGCTTCGAGTGGAACGCTGCGCGGGGTGGGCGTGGCCATCGCGGCAAGGAACGCGGCGGAGGACGAGAGCAACACCGTGTACGTCCATGGGATCGGCGCGGCGAAGGCCCACTCGCAGATGGTTGTGGTGGTGAAGCCGGCCAGGAGCGCGAGCACGATGCCGCGTCCGGAGAGTCGGCCTGGGAAAAATGTGAAGACAGTGACGATGCCGATGAGGCCGCCGTTGATGTAGTTCATCGAGCCCATGCAGAGCGCGAGGAAATCGGGGAAGCGGCCTTCGATGCTCATGAAGAACATCGCGAAGCCGACCATGATGACGAGCGAGAATGCCGACCAGAGCCGGCCGACGCGCTGCGAGTTCATGAGCGATTTCCAGATCGCGCCGGTCGAGTGGATCGTCGAATCGAGCGAGGACATCGCGGCCGCGGCGACGAGGACCAGGAACACGCCGCGGAGTAGCGGGATGTCCGCGCGCGTGACGTAGTCGGCGAGGGGGGATTTCGCGTTCAAATCGGCGATGCCGGTGTAGCGGAGCAAGTAGCCGATGGTCAGATAAAGGCTAATCAGGAACGCCGCGCCGAATCCGGAGAGGATCAGCGATCGCCGGGCGGCTTTGAAATCTTTCGTGGCGAGTACGCGCAGGAGCATGTCCTGATCGGCGCCGTGCGAGCCGATCGACAAC
>JBGTJY010000754.1:0-5291 GCA_041744855.1 Candidatus Hydrogenedentales bacterium | reverse complement strand
AAGCGAGATTGCCACGGCCGCGCGCGATGCCTTTAAGGCACGCGGCCTCGCAATGACGGGTTTTGTTAGAGGCTCCCAAAGGAGTATTCAACGTGGCTGAACCGAACATCGCGGCGACGCGGCCTGTGGTCCTCGAGCTTGAAGCGGGGACCTACATGTGGTGCGCGTGCGGCCAATCTCAAAACCAGCCTTGGTGTGATGGGTCGCACCGGGGCTCGGAGTTCCGCCCCGTCCGGGTAGATATCGAGGAATCAAAACGGGTCTCCATGTGTTGTTGCAAACGCAGTGGAAAGTCGCCTTTTTGCGACGGTACGCACAAGCAATTGCAGCCGCCGCCACAGGCTGATTCTGGAATGCCCGGTCCCGTCACGAAAGCAGAGTAGGCCGGGGTCCGTACTGGACTCCGGACGGTGTAAGGAAGCGTAGGCATGGAGTAACCCGCGAAGGATCGCGAAAGACCGAAAATGATCAGCAAAGACCTCGAAAAAGCCCTCAGCGAAGCCGCGAAGGAAGCCCGGAAGCGGCGGCACGAGTACTTGTGCGCCGAGCATGTGTTGTACGCGTTGCTGGATGCGCCCAAGGGCAAGGACATTCTGAAAAACGTCGGCGCCGACATCGATTCGTTGCGCGGCCAGCTCGAGGAATTTTTTTCCGCTGAGCTCGAACGCGTGCCGGAAAACATGGACGTGGTCATTCAGCAGACGGTGGCATTCGAACGCTTGATGCATCGCGCGCTGACGCATGTGCACTACGCCGGCAAGAAGGAAGTCGAAGTCGGCGATATTCTCGCCGCGATGTTCGACGAAGAGAATTCGCACGCGGCATATTTTCTCGAGACGGAAGGCGTGTCGCGTCTCGACGTGTTGAACTACATTTCGCACGGGGTGACCAAGGCGGATTTCACGCCGCAGCCTCCCGCCGGCGAATCCGAAGAAGCCGCGGCCGACGCGAAGGACAAGAAGGCCCAGGACCCGCTCAAGCTCTTCGCCGTGAATTTGAGCGAGAAGGCGCGGCGCGATTTGCTCGATCCGCTGGTGGGCCGCGAGGTGGAGCTGCGCCGGTGCGCGCGCATATTGTGCAGACGGCGCAAGAACAATCCCGTGTTCGTCGGCGAGGCGGGCGTGGGCAAGACAGCGATCGTCGAAGGGCTCGCGCTGAAGATTCACCTCGGCGAGGTGCCCGATGCGTTGCGGGGGATCGAAGTCTTCGCGCTCGACATGGCCGCGCTGTTGGCCGGGACGAAGTTCCGCGGCGATTTCGAGGCGCGTTTGAAGGCCGTCGTGAATCGCATCCGGGAAATGCCGAAGTCGATTTTGTTCATCGACGAGATTCACACGGTCGTCGGCGCGGGCGCGACGACGGATTCGACCATGGACGCGTCGACGATTTTGAAGCCGGCGCTGGCTTCGGGCGAATTGCGTTGCATCGGCGCGACGACGTTCGAGGATTACAAACGTTCGTTCGAGAAGGACAAGGCGTTGCTGCGCCGGTTCCAGAAAATCGACGTGCCCGAGCCGTCGGTTGAAGAGACTATCCATATTTTGCGCGGCCTCAAGGAGCGCTACGAAGAGCACCACGGGATTCATTTTACGGACGGCGCGATTCGCGCCGCGGCCGAGCTTGCGGCGAAACACATCAACGATCGTTTTCTGCCGGACAAGGCAATCGACGTGATCGACGAGGCGGGCGCAAACGTGCGCCTGATGCCGCCGCCGCCGCGCAAGACCATCCGGACTGCGGACATCGAGAAGATCGTCGCGGAGATGGCGCGTATTCCGGCGCGGTCGGTGTCGTCGAGCGATAAGCAACGTCTGGGTACGATGGAAGAGGAACTCAAGCACGTCGTATTTGGGCAGGAAGATGCGATCCACGCGATTGCGACTTCGATCAAGCGGTCGCGCGCGGGGCTGGGCCAGCCCGACAAACCGGTCGGCTGTTTTCTATTCACCGGGCCGACGGGTGTCGGCAAGACGGAACTGGCGCGGCAACTCGCGACGATACTCGGCGTGCAGTTCATTCGCTTCGACATGAGCGAGTACATGGAAAAGCATTCCGTGTCACGGTTCATCGGTGCGCCTCCGGGCTACGTCGGCTACGATCAGGGCGGACAGTTGACGGACGAAATCCGCAAGCATCCGCATTCGGTGTTGCTGCTCGACGAAATTGAGAAGGCGCATCCGGACGTGTTTAACATTCTGTTGCAGATCATGGACCGCGCGACCTTGACCGACAACATGGGCAAGCACGCTGATTTCCGGAATGTCGTGCTGATCATGACGTCGAACGCCGGCGCGCGGGAGCTCGCGGCGAACACGATCGGGTTTTCGGGCGGACGCGACGACACCAAGAGCAAAGGGCTCAAGGCGATCGAGCGGACGTTCAGTCCCGAATTCCGCAACCGTCTCGATGCAATCGTGACGTTCGAATCGCTGCCGATGCCGATCGTGCTGCAAATCGTCGACAAGTTCTTGAAACAACTCGAGACGAAGCTGGCGGAACGCAAAGTGACGCTGACGGTGACGGATGCCGCGCGGACCTGGCTCGCCCAGCACGGCTACGACAACAAGATGGGCGCGCGGCCGTTGGGTCGGTTGATCCAGGCCGAGGTCGAGAATCGGTTGTCGGACGAGGTGTTGTTCGGCAAACTCGAGAACGGCGGCACGGTCACGATCGATGTCGATGGCGAGGCGCTCTCTTTCTCGTTTCCCACCGCGGCGTAAAGGTTTGTAGTTCCGCATTCATGCGGCGGTGTGGGAAAATGGACGACGCATTTCTGCGATCCCGCCGCTTGAATGCGGAACTACGAACCTAGAAGTTTTCCCGAAACCTCGCGCCTAGTCATTCTGAGCGCCAGCGAAGAATCACCGCGCGAAGAAACCCCGGGGAAATCACTCGAGCGAGATTCTTCGCTGGCGCTCAGAATGACTGGCTAAGGTGTTGAGATAGGTTGGTGTCTTTCTATTATGCCGCTCTATCGCCTGAATCGCAGCGTCGAATTTCCTGACCCGAACCTTGCGTTGCCGGACGGGTTGTTGGCGGTGGGCGGCGATCTACGCGAGGAGCGGCTGCTCAACGCGTACGCGCACGGGATTTTTCCGTGGTATAGCGATGGCGAACCGATACTGTGGTGGTCGCCGGATCCGCGCATGGTCCTGTTGCCGCATGAGTTGCATGTGTCCAAGCGATTCGCGCGCGATGTGCGCCGCACGCCGTATCGCGTCACCTTGGACACGGCGTTCGCGGACGTCATGCGGGTCTGCGCGCGGGTGCCTCGGCGCGGGCAGAACGGGACGTGGATCACGCGGGAGATGACCGCGGCGTACTGCGGCTTGCACGGCGCGGGGTACGCGCATTCGGTCGAATGCTGGGACGGCGAAACGCTGATTGGGGGCCTGTACGGCGTTTCGCTGGGACGCTGTTTTTTCGGCGAGTCCATGTTTGCGCTCGAGCCGAATGCGTCCAAGATCGCGTTGGCGCGGCTGGTGGAACTGCTTATTTCTTGGGACTTTGCGTTGATTGACTGCCAAGTCCATACGGACCACTTGGAACGCATGGGCGCGCGGAACATGCCGCGCGTTGAGTTTCTCCGGCGGCTCAAGGCGGGATTGGACGTTCCGACGCGAGTCGGACCCTGGGCCTTTCCCGAGGAATGAGGGTTTCACTGGATATAGAGGTTCCGGGGCGGTCGACATGGAATGTAGACCGAACCGAATTTGAAAGCAGGAGGAGCACTCAGATGAAACTAAGATCGGTAATGAAGAGAAACGTTTCGATCGCCATGATCGGTGCATTCATGTTCGCGATTGCCGGCAGCGCTGCGGCGAAAGGAATCGCGATTGGCGCCGAGGTGCCCGATGTGACGCTGAAAGATTGCAACGGTGTCGAGCACACGCTTTCGCAGTATCGCGGAAAAATCGTGGTGCTTGAATTTAGCGCGCAGGGTTGCCCGTGGTCGCGCGGGACCGATCCTTCGATCATTGAGCTCGCGAAAAAATATTCGGAGAAGGGCGTCGTGTTCCTGGGGATCGATTCCGACAAGGGGAATACGCCGGAACAGATCAAGGAGTACGCCGAGAAAACCGGCGTGTCGTTTCCGATTTTGAAGGATCAGGAGAATAAGTACGCGGACGTGTTGGGGGCCATGCGGACGCCGGAGATTTACATCGTCGATAAGGACGGCAAGCTCGCGTATCATGGCGCGTATGACAATCGCACCGCGCCGGACACCGCGGGCGACGTGCCGTACACGGCGAACGCGCTGGATGAGATGATCGCAGGCAAGGATGTCTCGACACCGAAGGTCAGCGCGTGGGGCTGCTCGATTTCGCGCGTCGCGAAGGCGACCGAATAGCATTCACCGCAGATGAAGCGATGCGAGCATCGACCGATGCGCGCAGATGAACACCGAAAAAGGAGTAAGACCTAAAATGCTTAGCTATTCGAACGCTCTTCGCGTGGCGTTGGTTGCGTTTTGTATTTCGAGTGTGTTGATTGCGTGCGACGAAATTGACGGCACCACCGCGCAACAAACTGCGCCCGCGCAGGAGGCTGCATCAGCTCAGGAAGCGTCTCCCGCTCCCGCTGCGCCGGATGTGGCCGTGCTCAGCGCGAAAGATATTCGTGCGAAGATTGACGCGGCGAAAGGGACTGTCGCCGTGGTGAATTTTTGGGCGACGTGGTGTCCGCCGTGCGTGAAGGAAACGCCGGAGCTCATCGAGTTTTACAACAAACACCACGGCAAGGGCGTCACGTTCCTCAGCTTGTCCGTCGATCATCCAACTACCGTCGAGAAGGCCGTTGTGCCGTTCGCCAAGGAGAAAAAACTGCCGTTCCCGGTCTATGTCGTAGATGAGGCGAATCCGGATGCGATCTCGGAGGCCGTGGGCCTCGATGTCGTGGGGGGAGCCGTGCCCGTGACGTGGATCGTCGACGCGAAAGGCACCCCCGTGAAGTCGTTCCTCGGCGAAGTTACCGCCAAAATCCTTGAAGACGCCATCACGCCGTTGATGGCAGCCAACGCGGCGGCAGAAGATTCGGACCTGAACTAAGCCCGGCCCCACGCAATCCCGCACCGCCTTTCGCTCCCGGTGGAAGTCTCTATCGGGAGCGAAGTTATGTCGGGGGAGTGAGTCTCGGCTGGGCTTGACTCGCCTGTGGGGGTGTGCTACGATTCGCGGCTATCAGCACTCGCAACTGTAGAGTGCTAGAAGGGTCTGGGCAGGCCCAATCCCCGTTCAACATCCGCCGTGACCCGGCGAGAAGGAGAATTGACACATGTCGAAACAGATCGT
>JBGTJY010000753.1:0-9304 GCA_041744855.1 Candidatus Hydrogenedentales bacterium | reverse complement strand
CGTCCGCGAGCGAAGGGTCGATTAGCTTCGCGACGGCGTGACCCAGGCGCGCGATGGTATCCGGCGATTCGCGATAGGTCGCCGCCGCGATGTCGTCCAACTTCGTGGCCGCGATCGTCGCGATGAACAGCGGACCGCGCTCGACGTCGATGACGCGCCGCACGGCCAGGTCGTTCCAATCCGGAATGCCCAACTTCTGCGCGGCCTTGCGCGGTTGATTCAGCACCGCCTGGCGCACGTTCAGCGCGGCGATCGGCGCGACGTTCGTCAGGTCCTCGCCGAGAATAAAAACTGCGTCGTGTTCCTTGAGAGCGCCCAACCCCGGCTGGCGCGCGGGGCCGCCGATTACGACTTCCAGCACTGCCGCAAGTAATCGGTAGTCCGCTTTCGAAATCCCGAGATAAAAATTTCGCGGACCCACCAGCGCACGCAAAGCGAAGTTCGCTTCGAGCGACGCGCGCGGCGAACCGATGCCGATTGCTTTGGCATCGGGGCACAGCAGTTCCGCTAATTCGGTCATCGCTTCGGCACGCGGGATCGGAACGAGTGTGGGCTCGCCGTTTTTTCGCCGCATGGGCGATTTGGGCCGCAGGTCGCTGTTCGCGAATTCGTATCCGTAACGTCCGCGATCGCACAGAAAGTAGCCGTTGACGGAACGGTTGTAGCGGTTGCGAATTCGCCGCAACTTTCCGTAGCGTTCGCCCGGGTTGATGTTGCAGCCGAGTCCGCAATGCACACAGATGGACGGCGCCGTCGTGTAATCCCAACGCCGCGTGAAGTGGCTCTTTAGCGTTTTGTCGGTAAAGACGCCCGTCGGGCACACCTCGACAAGGTTGCCGCTGAACTCGTTTTCGAGCACGCCGTCCTCGTGCCGGCCAAAATAGACGTGGTCATGCGCTGCAAACGCGTCGAGGTCCGTGCCGCCCGCATAGTCCTTGTAATACCGCACGCAGCGATAGCATTGAATGCAGCGGTTCATTTCATGATTCACGAACGGCCCCAAATACTGGTTGGTGTAGGTCTTTTTCGTGAACCGGTAGTTGCGGTAATTGTGACCCGTCATTAGCGTCATGTCCTGCAGGTGACATTCGCCGCCCTCGTCGCACACCGGGCAATCGTGCGGATGGTTCGTCATCATCCACTCGATGACGCTCGCGCGGAAATCTTTCGAGTCCGCGTCGTCGACCGTAATCCGGGTGCCCTCGGTAGCCGGCGTCATGCACGACATCACGATGCGGCCCTGCTTATCATTCTCGTCGCGGTATTGCTTGACGGCGCATTGGCGGCATGCCCCGACGGAACCGAGCGCGGGATGCCAGCAGAAATAAGGCACATTCAGCCCGAGCTCGATGCAGGCCTCCAGCAAATTCTGGCCGTCCTGGATTAAGTGCGGCTTGCCCTCGATGTAAATCGTGGCCATCAGTTCGATCTCCACGGACAACGCTTCTCGCGGATGTGCCGGTCGAAATCGGCCTCGAATCGCGTCAGCGCGCTTCCGAGCGGCGCCATCGCCCCGGGAGCGAGCGCGCAAAACGTCATGCCGGGTCCGAGCAATTTCACGTGCCGGCGCAACGTATCCAGATCCTCCATCACGCCGTTTCCATTGTCGATCGCCGCGAGCGTTTTTTCGAGCCACGGCAATCCATCGCGGCAGGGCGTGCACCAGCCACACGATTCGTGGGCGAAAAACTGCGTCAAGTTTCGGAGCATGCCGACGGGACAGGTCTTGTCGTCGAGCACGATCATCGTGCCCGTGCCCATGCGGCTGCCCGCCTTCGGCACCGTGTCGAAGTCCATCGGCAGATCGAGATGTTCGGGTCCGAGAAAATCCGTCGACGCGCCGCCGGGAATGATCCCGCGCAAAGTAAGCCCGTCGCGCATGCCGCCCGCGAGGTCCATGATTTCGCCGACGGTCGTGCCCAGCGGCAACTCCCACAGACCGGGACGCTTTACTTTTCCGCTGACGCCGTACAGTTTCGTGCCGCCGTTGGGCGGTTTGCTCAAGCCGTTGAACCACTCCGCGCCGTTGTTCACGATGTGCGGCACGCAGCACAACGTTTCGACGTTATTCACGATCGTGGGCTTTCCCCACAGCCCGCTGATCTGCGGGAAGGGCTGTTTCGCGCGCGGCGTCGCGCGTTTGCCTTCGAGCGCATTCAGCAGCGCCGTCTCTTCGCCGCAGATGTAGCGGCCGATGCTCATGTGCAGATACAACTCGAGGTTGTAGCCGCTGCCGAGAATGTTCTTCCCCAGGTATCCCGCCGCATAGGCCTCGTGAATCGCGCGATGCGTGCGTTCCTCCGCCAGCAAATATTCGCCGCGCAGAAAAATGTACGCGATGTCGGCTTGGATCGCGTACGACGCCAGAATGACGCCTTCGATGAGTTGATGCGGATCGTCTTCCATCAGCAGGCGATCCTTGAACGTGCCTGGTTCCATCTCGTCCGCGTTGACGACAAGATATTTCGGTCTCGGCGTGTCGGCCCCCATCGGCACGAGCGCCCACTTGACGCCCGTCGGGAATCCCGCGCCGCCCCGCCCGCGCAACGTTGCATCGCTGACCAGGCGCGTTACCTCGGCCGGCTGCATCGTCTGCAGCGCTTTCTTGACGGCGCGGTATCCGCCGGCGCGCTCGTAGTCTTTGAGCGAACAGGTTTCAGCGCCCGGCCGAATATTCTGCGTCAGCGGGCGCTCGGTCATGGATACTGTTCCAAGATTTCGTGAATGCGCGCGGGGTCGGCGTCCCGGTGCAATTCGCCGTCGATAGTCAACACCGGTGCGTGATCGCACGCGCCGAGGCATTGGTTGGGCAGCACGGTGAAACGCCCATCCGGCGAGGTCTTCCCAAGGGGGGCGTTCACTTGTTTCAACAACGAGTCCCGCAGCGCGTCGTAGCCCATGACCCAACAGCTCACGCTCGAGCAGACGCGAACGACGTGACGCCCGACCGGACGGCGATGAATCAGGTTGAAGAACGTCGCGACGCTGTCGAGTTCGTGCGTCGTCATTCCCATGAACTCCGCGATATCGCGAATGCTCTCGTCGTCGATCCATCCGCGTTCGCGCTGCACGATGCGCAACGCCTCGGTGCACGCGGCCTGGCGGTGTTCGGGCTCGTGGATATGAGATTCGATTTCTTTTTTGATTGCCTCGCTCAACATCTATCGTCGGGTTTCATTTCTTGTAGTGCAGGCTTCCCAGCCTGCGTCTTTGCGGTATAGCCGGCCAGCGTATTTTGTGGTGTAGGCTTCCAGCCTGCGTCGTCGATTCCAGCCACTTATCGGTCCACGTCCGCCAACACATAGTCCATACTGCCGAGAATGGCAAGCAGGTCGGACACCGTCACGCCTTTGCTCAAAAACGGCAGCATCTGCATGTGCGGGAACGATGGCGTGCGGATACGCGTGCGATACGACATCGTGTTCCCGTCGCTCACCACAAAATATCCGTACGCCCCTTTGCTGCCTTCGATTCCGGCGAAGGCCTCGCCCGGCGGTATGATCGGTCCCCAACTGACGCTCAAGAAGTGATTGATCAGCGTTTCGATGTCGTGCATCGTGCGCTCTTTGCGCGGCGGCGTCGTCAAAGGGTGGTCCGCCTTGTACGGCCCCTCCGGCATATTGTTCACGCACTGCTCGATGATGCGCAGGCTCTGGCGCATCTCCTCGATCCGCACGACCGCGCGCGCGTAGCAATCGCCCGCCTCCGCCAGCGGCACGTCGAATTCAAAATTCTCGAAGCCCGAATACGGCCGCTTTTTGCGCAGGTCCCAATCGAAACCGCACGCGCGTAACCCGGGCCCCGTCACGCCCCATTCGATCGCTTCTTCCGCCGTATATGCTCCGACACCCATGGAACGTTTTTGGAAAATGCGGTTCTTCATCAGTCCGTTGTCGTAATCCTTGATACGCGGCGGAAAGTACTTTAGGAATTCGCGCACCACCCGTTGCCATCCCTCCGGCAGGTCATGCGCCACGCCGCCGATGCGAAACCAACTCGGGTGCATCCGCCCGCCGCAGATCGCTTCGACGATGCCGAGAATGTGCTCGCGATCGTTGAACATGAAAAACGTCGGCGACATCGCGCCCAGATCCTGCGCGAAAGTCCCATACCACACCAGGTGGTTCGCTATCCGGAAAAACTCCGACATCATCACGCGAATCGTTTGCGCGCGCGGCGGTACTTCGATCCCCGCCAATCGCTCCACCGCGAGCAGATACGCAAGGTTGTTCATCACCCCGCTCAGGTAATCGATTCGATCCGTGTAGGGGATGAACGTGTGCCAAGTCTGCCGCTCGGCCATCTTTTCGGCGCCGCGATGGTGATAGCCGATATCGGGAATCGACTCGACGATCTCCTCGCCGTCAAGCTGCAAGATGATGCGCAAAAGCCCGTGCGTGCCGGGGTGGTGCGGGCCCAAATTCAGGAACATGTAGTCGAATTCGTCCGTTCCCGTCGAAAGCCCCCATTCCTCAGGCCGGAACTGCATGGCTTCCTGTTCGCGTTGAAGTTTTTCGTCGGCCATCTGGAACGGTTCGATTTCCGTCGCGCGTGCGGGATGATCCTTGCGCAACGGATGCCCGATCCAGGTGTTGGGCATCAGCAGCCGGCGCAGGTTCGGATGCCCCTTGAACACGACGCCGAACATATCCCAGGCCTCGCGCTCGTACCAATTGGCCGCCGCGAACACGCTCGTGATCGTATCAATCGAAGGCGGATCGCCCCGCAACGCCACTTTGAGCCGCACGTCTTCGTTGCGCTCGAACGACAATAGATGGTAGACGAGCGTGTAATCGCCGAGCTGCGAATGTTGCGCGCGGTCCATCCGGACCCGTTCGTCGATTACGAACAGATCGTAGAGCATCCGATACGGATTCGGGACGCTGTGCTTCAAGAAGCCCACGACCTCTTTGATCGATCCGGCGTTCACCCAAACCGTCGGCACGTCATCCCGGGCGGACCGATCCTCGCGTACGTCCGCGCCAAATCGCGCGAGTAGTTCGTCGCCTATGGATGCGGTCGCGAGCGTCATCGGTCGAGGGTCGCTGCTAGATTGAATCGACAGGGCGCAGGTTGGTCGCGCTCGTGCGCTGTTCACGTTTCAGGTCTCGTTGGCTTGGCCGCTCGGGCACGACCACGCCTTGCGGCCCGACCGTCCAACTGAGCGGGCGGCGTTCTTCGGCAATCGTGTCCTGCAACATGCACAACGCTTCGAGGAATGCTTCGGGACGCGGCGGACAACCGGGCACATAGACGTCGACGGGCAAAAACTTGTCGACGCCTTGCACGACGCTGTAGATGTCGTACATGCCACCGGAATTCGCGCACGCGCCCATCGAGATGACCCAGCGCGGCTCCATCATCTGGTCGTACAACTGGCGCACCACGGGCGCGACCTTGATGAACACCGTGCCCGCGACGACCATGACGTCCGCCTCGCGCGGCGTGGCGCGAATGACCTCGGCCCCGAAACGCGCCAGGTCGTACTTGCTGGTGAGGCTCGTCGCCATTTCCACGAAGCAACACGAAAGCCCGAAATTGAAGGGCCAAATCGAATTCTTTCTGCCCCAACTGACGAGGTCCTGCAGCTTCGTCATGACAAGACTCTGCTGCACGGCGGATTGAATGGAATAGTCCGCCCTGCCGGGTTCGCCCGTTGCCTTTGCGCGCGGTTCGCCCCTGGCATTTGTAAGCGACCAGTTCATTTACTCAGGCACCACTGCATTTACTCAGCCACCATTGCATCGAACCGTCCCCCCGCGAGCTCATCCCGCTACGACTTCGATTCGAGGGCGCCCATGCGCCAAAGATAGACGAGCGACGCCGCCACCGCACCGACGAAAAACAAAACCTGGCCATACGCGACCCAGCCGAGATCTTTCACCGCGATCGCCCAGGAGTAAACGAACACCGCTTCCAAATCGAAGATGACGAAGAACATCGCGAAGATGTAGAAATCGGTCGAAAGGCGAACACGCGCCGAGCCCGTCGAAGCCACACCCGATTCGTAAGGCGCGGCGTTTCTGCGGTCGCGGTTCTTCGAGCCCAGCAAATACGATCCGCCTAGCATCGCAAAAACAATCACAAGCACCGCTGCAAAATACACCCCAAGAGGCCAGGCGACGAATGGTGTAGTGGTCGAGTCCACTGCAAAAGTTTCTTTTCGGCTTTCTTACGAAAAAAAGAGAACGGGCGAGAGAATTGCGGAGGAAGGGTTAAGTCTAGCATCGCCAAACGCGGGAATTCAAAAGTAAATCCTCACTCCCGACGCGGATTTAAGCCGAATATGCCACTTCTTGACCCACTCGCACGCGGCACATGACTTGCTCAAACGGTTCAGCGAGACCGACCCAACGAGACCAACCGCGAAATAAAGCGCCGGGAGCAAGCCATGTATCACCACATCAAAAAACTTATGTTCACGGTCCGAGTGGCTCAGCCGGACGCACGTTTCGGGAACATGCTTTTGGAGCAATTCGGCGGCGCTAACGGCGAACTGGCCGCGGCGATGCAGTACTCCATTCAGGGGATTAATTGCGAAGACATGCCGTGCAAGGATTTGTTGATGGACATCGGCACGGAGGAACTGAGCCACCTGGAAGTGGTAGGCACCCTCGCTCGCATGCACCTCAAGCCCATGAAAAAGAATATCGACGCGGCGAGTTACGACCCGCTCATTGCCATCGCCGGCGGCGGGGGTGTGGGCCTTTTCAACTCGATGGGCAACGCGTGGACCGCCGACTACCTGAAAATTACCGGCGAACTCGACGTTGACCTGCGCAGCAACATCGCCGCGGAGGCGAGAGCGAAAATCGTCTATGAACGTCTCATCAATTTTTGCGATGACGCGGGAACGAAGGAAGCATTGCAGTTTCTCATGACCCGCGAAATCACGCACATGCGGGCGTTCATGCAGGCCTTGGACAGCCTTGGCAAACCTGAACTTTCCATCGGCGCTATTCCGCCCTCTCCCGAAATCGTAGACCAATACTACAATGATTCTACCGGCACTGGGGATGGCGGTGAAGTGGATTCGGAAGGACCCTGGAACAGCGGCGACGAGATCGAGGTCGTCGAGTCGCCCGCGCTGGTGGGATATCAAGTCGTGAAAGCGACTCCCAAGTCCAGCAAAACTACTCGGGACGGGGAAGAAAAACCCAAACGCCGCGTAAGCCGAGTGAACGGGGCCTAACCTGGCGGTTCGAGGCCACTTAATACATTCGTTTACGCGCCAAGAGATGGAGCGGATGGGAATGGAAGATTGGTCGAATCGGAATACGGGCTCAACGTAATGGAACTCGGCCTCACCAAGCCGGCCGATACGGACATCTTAAGCGCTTCTTCCAGGCTAAGGTTACACGCGGAAACCCGCGACGTTTCGTGAAGCTGGAGCAGCCCCACCGTGACGTTCGGCGACGTCGGCAGAAAAATTTTGACGTATTCCTTCCCGTCGGCCCCGCGGATTCGCCCCACGACGAATCCGATCGTGCGGACGCCCGGGCATGGAAACTCGATGAATACGGGCGCTTCAAACTTCGCGGTCGACCCCGGCTCGATCAACGTCTTGACCATTTGTTTCGTCGCCGCGTAAACCATCGTGATGACTGGGAGACGGCCGATGAGGTTTTCCATCAGCCGCACCAGACGCGCGCCGATGACCGCGGTCGTGATGTAGCCGGTCAGGTACAGCAGGATAATCAACAGCACGATGGAAACGATGACGATCACGTAGGGCGGCACGGGTCCGGCCAACCAACGCGCGAGCGGCGTGATCCGTCCGGCCGTGAGGTCGTAAATAAAGTTGACGATGAACACCGTGATTCCCATGGGCACAAGCACAACGAGACCGGACAGCAGCCGCCGCCGGATGCTGAATACAATCCGCGCTCGCCAAGACCGCCGGGCCTTGGGCGCCTGGGAAGTTGCGGTCGCGAGAGCAGGGTCCTGCGGGGCGGACACTGCCTCGAATCGCGGCGGCTCAACAACGCTGAACTCCTCCGGCGTCAGCATCCCGGCGGACATAACCGCCTTCGCGGCATCCTCAACCGTCAGACTCGTGTGCTCGACCGAATCCGGATGGTAAATCTCGAAATATCCGCTGGTGGGGTTCGGGGTCGTCGGCACGAATGTGCCCAAGAACGTTCCTTCGCCCTCGATCTCGATTCGACCGGTTACGAAGGCAATCGATTTTATGTGGGGAGACGGAAACGGAACCATGACCGCCGCCTGATACGACTGTTCATCTTCCGCTTTCGCGAGCACATCCACCGCCTGCCGCGATGCGCTGTAGACGGTCTTCACCAACGGAATTCGTCTCAGCATCGCTTCGCCGAGAGAAATTAACCGTCGTCCGATGACCAACCCCGCGATGAATCCGCTGAGATACAGAATGACGACGAACAACGCGACGGACAACAACACGACCGCGTACGGCGGCATGTCGGCCTTGTAAAGGCGTAGAAAGGGAACGAAATGCCCCGCGGTGAGGCGATAGCACAGTGCGAGCACATAGGCCGTAACGCCGAGCGGAACCAGAATCAGCATTCCGCGCAGTATGTAACCGCGCACCGTGGTCCGCAGCCGATCGACGAAAGCAGATCGAATATGGTGGGAGATGGGCTCTGTCATGGGTCAATTCGCGTATCGGAACGCGAGTGTAGACAATTGCGCTCCCGAATCGCGAAACGATCGCTCAGTCAACCGGGCAGATGGTCGTGGCTACCGAGCGATTTCGCGGTGAAGTTCGCCGATGAGCGGGCTCAAGGTATCGAGCACGTGGGGTCTTTTGATAGAGCGCTCCATTTGCAGCTCGATACCGCTGGAGCGAAGAATGACTGGTAATCAAGTTTCAAGAAGGCTTCTAGTAGCGGGTGGCTTTGAATTCGCGCGGGGTGATGTTGTGTTGGGCGACGCGCAGGCCCATGACGCGTTCGGTGATGCCGAGGGTTTGGGCGGCTTTGGCCTTGTTGCCTCGCGAGTTTTTGAGGGCTTCGCAGATCATTTCGCGTTCGAGGCGAGCCATTTGCTCGTCGAGCGTGCCTTTCATGACGGTGTTGCTGGCTTCGGCGGTTTGAAGCGTCGGCGGCAGGTGATGTCCGTGGACTACGTCGTCGTTCGAAAGAAGGACGGCGCGCTCGATGCAGTTTTCGAGTTCGCGGACGTTGCCTGGCCAGTGGTAAATCGAGAGCATGTCGATGGCGGGCGTCGAAATGCGGCGCACGTTTTTTCCGTTCGATGAGCCGTACTTCTCCACGAAATGATTTGCGAGTTCGAGGATATCGGTGCGGCGTTCGCGCAACGGCGG
>JBGTJY010000752.1:0-2238 GCA_041744855.1 Candidatus Hydrogenedentales bacterium | reverse complement strand
AAGGGGATCGGTAGGGGCGCTGGACATCTTCCGGATAAAAGGACACATACAAGGGAAGAGAAGCTTTCACAATCCTTTAAGAGTGAAGAAGTTACAGCGAAAGTCGGCAACCGGCACACTGCGAAAATGAAAAAGAGCCATGGAAATTTGGGAACGAGGTTAACCGCAGAGGCCGCGGATGACCGCGAAGAATCCCGTCGGCTTGATGCGAAATTGCTATTGATCGGAATTGGCGGCGTAGTCCGAATCGTCCACCGGCAATGCGTCCTGCTCGGCCTTCGCTGCCTGTACGAGCTGATCGGGCACGTAGCGAAACCATGGGAGTTGAACCAGCGGCTGGTTGATGAATCCCCGTTGCACGTTGAACCTCAAAAATTCCGTCACGAAATTTTGGCCGACGAACGTGAACCAGACGACGAGCGTCCCGGCGGTGACGGCGACGCGCCACGGCGGCCGCGCGGCCTTGCGGGCAATCTCGATGACGATGTGGCGCTTCTCGCGGCCCACCTGCGTGACGAGCCCCAGCTCACCCAGCACCGGGCCTTCGATTCCGCGCAAATCGGCGACGGACAACTCGCCCATGCGGAAGGCCTCGAGCAGCGCGCCTGCGTAAATTCGCGCAGCGACCATGCGCAACAACGCGAAGCCGACAAAACCCGCGATGGAGACATAGAAGTAGTAGGTGTTGGCCCATGCGAGCAGCTCGGTATTCGTGAGACTCGCGTATTCGGGACTATTGCCCACGCCGAGCGGAATCGTGCGCAGGATGGTCAGCGGCAACGAAACGAGCGAGAACAGGCCCGCCAAAACGAAGCATGCCAATCGCCGCCGTTGGATCAATCGCCACACGGTTCGGAAATGATAGAAGCTGCGCCAGTCGCCGGTGACGGCCTGCCGCGCCTGCGCCATCGGCAGGTAAAGCATCGCGACGAGAAAAAGACCAACGCCAATGAGGACAATCGTCACGCCGACGGAAAACTGCTCATATCCTTTGTTGAACGAGTTATCCCAACCGGAATACCAACCGAATTCCCAACAGATGAGGGGAACGATCGTCAGCACCAGCACATTGAAAATGCCCTGCACGCCGAGCTTCGCATTTTGCCAGAGCGATCCGCCGCCACCCGTTCGCAGCGCCCGAAACTTGTCGCGCAATCGATCCGATAGATCGAATTCGGCGCGTGTTTCGTGAACGGCATCCGCGCGCACGAACCAGTTCGGATAGTTCCGGTATTCGCGCAGAAGCCCGCTCTCGGCGCACTGCTCTTTGAATGTGGCGGCCTTCTCCGGCGCGTCGCTAACTTTCCACCAACGCTTGATCGCAGCCCGTTGCGCCAACCGAAACGACCACCCGATCGCGAGCACGGACGTGAAGGCATACTGGCAAAGCACTCCGCCGACCAGAAGCTTCCAAAAGAAAATCGCCAGTTTCCGAGCGTAAACCGCCGCGACCTTAGCTCTAGACCAGATCACCGAGCAGATGTAGCCCAACGCGCTGTACGCGAGCGACATTGCGCTTTTGATCTTAGGCCACATTCTCGAAATTCCCCACCGAACAACTTCTATTCAAATCAGTGTTCATCCGTGTGATTCCGTGGCAAATTCCTAAGCGATGGCCTCTTGCAACACCGGCCCTTCCGTATGCTCGGCGGGAAAGCCCATCACGTGTCCGATCGTCGCCGCGACCTGAATCTGGTCGACCCTTTTGTCGACCACCACGCCGCGCGCGATGCCCGGCCCCATCAACATGCCGAAAATCTCGTGGCTCGATTTCGATCCGAAATGATGTTGGAACGGGACGTCCATCAACCGATTCGTGTCGCGCCCGCAATCCGGCACGATCGCGAAAACCGTGTTGTCTCGATACTCCTCGTCCGCCTCGACCGTCTCTACCAAGCGGCGAATGCCATCGTCGATAATCGTAATGCCCCGCGTGTAGTGCGTGGGATTGCCCCAATGCACATAGTCCGGGTCCGTGTAATTCACGATGATGAGTTTCGGCCGCAACTCTTTCAGCGCGCGGGCCGTGAGTTCCGTCAGCAGCCGATCGCCACGCGGATTCACAAAACCGGTATCGCCATAAAACTGACGCCACCGCTGCCAAAAAGCCAGTACCTCGGGCGATTGCGCGCCGGGGTCCTTTACGCGTGCGTCCAACGCCTCGAGCTTCGCGAGTTCCTTCTGCTTTTCGCGGCGCTCCTTCTCCGGCAGATTCCCCTGCGCCAGTTGCTCGCGCAG
>JBGTJY010000751.1:0-5059 GCA_041744855.1 Candidatus Hydrogenedentales bacterium | reverse complement strand
GACGGTCGGCCTGGGCTGTACGGTGCGCAAACCCGGCGTGCGGCGGACGGTCTCGTTGTTCAATGTTTCGATCGGGGGAGGAGCTTCGCGCGTCGGCTCCACGGCTCGCGACGGAGCCGGAGCGGGCGTGGCGGCCGTGCTGCCGCGCACTTCGATCTTGAAGCCGGAGCTAAAGAAGTTAGGTACATCCGCGCGAGAGATATAGTCGATGTCGTTGACGCGGCGAATACTTTGTTGCAGGTCGACGATGGTCAGGGCGTTTACACGATTGCCATCGGGCTGAACCCACGCACGGACGCCCGCCAGCTCGACCAACGTGCGGAGGGCCGTTTGGCTCGCGACGCCGCCCATTTCCTCGATAAGCCTGCCTAGCGGGACGTACTCGACGCCGGCGATGCGTTCGATGGGCAGATTGGCGACGCGGCTCTGACCGTTGATCTCCGCTTCGAACACGGCGAACTGGGCTTGGGCCGTTTGGGATATCGCCGTGAAAGCGAATATGAGTCCAAAGGAGAACTGAGTCGAGGCTCGGGAAATGGCTGTATGCATGATTGGGTATTCGTGACTGCGACTGTTCTTCTAATCCCCCGCCACGCTCAAGAGATGCGCGGCTGTGCGTCCATAGGTTATCCCAAAGGGGAGGCGAAACGCCACGGAATGCAGCAGAGTCGCAGGCTGGATGCGGCCGCGATTGCAGGCGAACGCGTCCCTCCTCATCGTGCCCCCCCGACTTGTCCACAGATTACATAGATTACGCAGATGCTTATTTAATTGTAATACATGTGTGCGCGGAGGGCAGGCTGGAAGCCTGCCTTAGATTGTAGTGCAGGCTTCCAGCCTGCGCTTGGGCGTTGCGCGGCGGGGTGTTGGACGCTAGACTGCACTCCGACGCGATGCGGTCGCGTGATGGAGGAGGTTTTCATGGCGGATTACGAATTCATTTTGATTGAGCGCCAGGGGCCCGTGTTGGTTGCGAAATTCAATCGGCCTCCGCGGAATCTGATGCACGCGCCGATGGTTGCCGAGTTGTCGCAATTGATGACGGAAGTCGAGGACGACGATTCGGTGCGCGTGGTGATTTTGACGGGCGCGATCGACGGCTACTTTATCCAGCATTACGACGTTGCGGAACTGGTGCAACTGGCGCGATTGGCGAAGTCGGACCCGAACCTCGGCCGGGGCGATTTGCACGCGACACACAAGGCGTATCTGCAAATCGAGGAGCTGTCGAAGCCGGTCATTGCGGCGATCAACGGCATGGCGCACGGCGGGGGATTCGAGCTGTGTCTGGCGTGCGACTTTCGGCTGATGGCCATAGGCGGATCGGTGGGGCTTCCCGAGGCGACGATCGGCATTCTGCCTGGCGCGGGCGGGACGCAACGGTTGCCGCGCCTGATTGGGCTGAGTCGGGCGATGGATTTGATTCTACGCGGGCAGACTGTCGATGCGGAACGCGCGGAGGCATTGGGGATGGTGAATCGTGCGGTGGAGCCGGGCGCGTTGATGGAGGAAGCGATGAAGCTCGCGAATGAATTGGCCGCGATTCCCGCGCGTGGGCTCGCGATCATTAAGAGCGTGATGCGGCGCGGGATGGATGTGCCGCTGTATCCCGCGTTGCGCATCGAAGAGGATGGGTTCTGGGAATTGATCCGAAGCGGGGACGCGCTTGAACGGATGGCGCCCTATGCGGAGGCGGGGCAGAATCCGGCGTGAATTGAAGTGGAAGACTTAGCGGCGGCGTAGGGATTTGATTAGTTCGAGGAGGCGACCGTCTACGTCGAAGTAGCGGAGGATGCCTTCGCGGTCGATTAGCACGGTTTGGGGGATGGTGTTGACGTTGTAGGCGTCGAACGTTAGCGCGGGTTCGGCGTCGTGGCCTACTGGAAATAGAATTCGATCGTGCTTCACGTACGCCGTGACTTCTTCGGGGGAGGCGCTGCCGTCGTGAATGGTGACGAAAAAGACGTCGTCCTCGCCGCGAAATAGTTCGTAGAGACGGTTCAGTTCGTCTGTGCGATCGGGGCCCATGCCGATGCGGTCCCAGCCGCCCCAGAGCGTGAGCACGACGACCTTGCCGCGCAACGCATCGAGGTTGATCCCCTCCCCCATACTTTCGGGCACGTTGAACCACGCGTCGCACTCGAGCGCGGGCGCGGGGTCGCCGACCATGTGATGCAGCTGGTTCAATCGGCTCGAAAGTTTCGGCGGGGCCGGCGCGAGGTTGGGTTCAAATTCGCGGAGCCGGACGGTTTCCGGGCGCAGCTTGCGGATATTCGCCGTGAAATCGCGGCGCAGAAAGCGAAAGGCGTGCTCGGCGCGGAGCTGGACCTCGTCGCCGATGGGCATTGCGTCGAGTTGGATCGAGAAGTTTCCCTTCGCATCGGTGACGGCGCGTTTAGCGTGTTGCATGCCGAGTGTGGCGATCAGAACCCTGTCGGCCGGCGCATCTTTGCGCGCTTCGATAGTTCCGGTGATGTTGGGCAACGGCGCGAGGGCGATGGATTCGAGATCGACGTGTTGGGCTTCGGAGAGTTCGAATGGGATCTCGGGACTACTCACCGTGTACATGCCGAGCGGCGGGATGACGCGCAAGAAGCCTTCGCCGGCGGATACGGTGATTTGAAAGGCGCCGGTCACGTCGGTCGTTACTTCGTCGAAGAGGATATCGCGCGCGATGTACACGATGCGCGAGCCGGCGACGGGCTCGCCGGCGGTATCGACAGTCGCGCCGCGCATGGTGTGTGGCGGCGGCAATTGCAGATCGACGGTCGCGGAATTGTCCGCCTCGTCCCACTGGACGGAAATTGGATCGGGCATCGCGTGCGACCGATGACGCGCTGCGACGAAGTATTCGCCTATAGGGAGGAGCGCGGAGTAGAAGCCTTCTCCATCGGTGAGCACTTCGGTGAATTCTTTGTCGCCGCGAAACACGGAGACGCGCGCGCGGGCGACGGCGCTGCCGTCGTGATCGCTCACGCGGCCATGCAACCGGGCGCCGCGTTGCAGGCGGATGTCGAGTTCCGAGCCGACGGGCAACGTGGGCAATTCGCTTTCCGCGTAGGCGCGATGGCTGATCGAGAAACTCGCGTGGCTGTCCTTTGGCAATTCGCCGACGACGAGGAATCCATCGGCGTCGCTGCGGACCGAGGGGAACCCGAACTCGACGAGGTCTTCCACAGGGACGTGAAACGAGCTGGCGACGAGGAGCAACTTCAGGCGCGCGCCTTCGACAGGCTCGGAACTGGGATCGATCACGCGGACGCGAATGGCGTCGGGCTCGAGCAGTTGGAGTGAAAGACTGACGTCGTCGACGATTTGGCCCTCCGCGCCGGCGAGCGCGAGACCCTCCTTGCGCGCGACGATGCCTACCGCGCCGGCGGGACATTCCGTGAAGGAGAACCTGCCCCGTGGGTCGGTCTGCGTGACGCGGACTTCGCGGTCCTGGCTCAGCCACACGGACGCGCCGTCGACGGGTTCGCCTTGCGGATCGAAGACGGTACCGACCACGTCGTACGCGGACGATATTGGCGCGAGGACGGCTATCACAAGCGCGGCGGCCACGAACAACAGAAATGCGCGCATGCTACGACTTCCGTTGCAAGACTTGGGGATTCACACAATTGGGCGGGGTGCGGCCCGCGAAGTATTCGATGAGATTCGTGGCGGCGATTTCGGCCATGCGCGTGCGGGTCTCGAGCGTGCCGCTGCCCATGTGCGGGATGAGGAGCGCGTTTTCGCATTCGAGCAGGCGCGGATGAATCGTCGGTTCCTCTTCGAAGACGTCGAGTCCGGCGCCGGCGATTTCGCCGCGGAGGAGCGCTTCCGCTAGCGCGGCCTCGTCGACTACCGGACCGCGCGTGGTGTTGACGAGATAGGCGGTTCGTTTCATCGCTGCAAACTCGGCTGCGCCGAAGGAATGGCGCGTATCCGCGTTCAAGGGACAATGCAAAGAAATGAAGTCGGATTCCGCGAGCAACTGTTCTTTCGAGACGAATTGGGCGTTGAGCTCGGATTCAAGCGCCTGCGGTTTGCGTTTCGGACCGTGGTAGAGAATGCGCATGCGAAAGCCCGCGGCGCGTCGAGCGACGGCCTCGCCGATGCGGCCCAATCCGAAGATGCCGAGCGTTTTTTCGTAGATGTCCGCGCCGAGTAATAGTTGCGGCGCCCAACTTTTCCAGCGGCCGGCGCGGAGGTAACGTTCGCCTTCGCCGATGCGGCGGGCCACGCCGAGTATCAGCGCCCACGTGAGGTCGGCGGTCGTTTCGGTGAGTACGCCGGGGGTGTTCGTGACGATGATGCCATTTTTTGTGGCGTATTCTATATCAATATTGTTATAGCCTACTGCATAATTGGCGATAATCTTGATGGTTTTTCCGGCCGCGTCGATGACTTCCGCGTCAATGCGCTCCGTGAGAATTGGCAGGAGACCGTCGATTCCGCGGACGCCCTCGAGCAACTCCCGCCGTTCGATGACGCGATCGTTCGGATAGACCGCCACGGCGTCGCGTCCGAAAGCCGCGAAGAGTTTATCTATCGCGGGTTGCGGCAACATGCGCGTTACGAAAATCTTGGGCATGATCGGGTGAATTTCTACGCGCCGGGCGAATCGCCGGGACCGGCCAAGGTATCGAGATGGGACGCGTCGCCGATGGCTTCGACTTCCCAGCGACCGTTATGATCAAGGATGGTCAACGAGGCGTTGGGCCAGCGCAGCGCGAAGATTTCCTCTTGCGTCTTGCCGAAGTAGACGCGCATGAACGCGCCGCAGACCATGCCGTGGGTCACGACGGCAAGGTGTTTGTCGCGCCAGGCATCGGACGCGGCCAACGAATCAAAGGCTGTCTGCACGCGTTCGCAGAAGGCCGTGAAGGTCTCCCCGCCGGGCGGCGCATACTCCCAGTCCGTGAAGAAGGGCTGCGTCTCGTCGTAACTCTTGCCGGTCAATTCGAGGCCCGGGTCGCGCTCGCGAAATGCCGTATCCCAGCGAATGGGGGCGTTCGTGTGGGCGCCGATAATTGCGGCGGTCATTGCGGCGCGGCGCAGGTCGCTCGCGACGATC
>JBGTJY010000750.1:0-4650 GCA_041744855.1 Candidatus Hydrogenedentales bacterium | reverse complement strand
GCCGTCACCATGATTTTCTGGCCGTCGACGTTGAGCGTCGTGCCGTCCACCGAAAGTTTGCCCTGGAACTTGCCGTAGGTGCTGTCGTACTTGAGCAAGTGCGCGAGCGTTTTGGCGTCCGTCAAGTCGTTAATCGCGGCGACTTCGAAATCGCCCGACGCGTGCAGAATCTTGAATACATTGCGGCCGATGCGGCCAAACCCGTTGATGCCAATGCGAATTGCCATTCGAAATATTCCTCAGTTGCGACTCAGTTCTCGTAAACCCCGGCCTATGCTCATGCCCCCACAACAGAAGCTTGATTACCCGGAGAAGCTTAGTTGATCGGTGGGCGTGGCCGCACGAAGCGGCGAATAACGAAGCATCAGGCCAATGCGTCTGCGGAGCGCCAATGCGTTTGCGCGCGGAACCGTAGTATGACAGAGACCTCGACGGACTATCAACATTCCTTCGCTCTCGCCGCGTTCGAATTGGCCGGGATCGGCGAATATACTTCGCGAAACACTCTCGCAATCCCGCCCACCTTTCTCCGGAGCCGATGAATCCGCTCGTCAAACGTTTCGCCGACAATCGTCAGGCGTTCTCCAGCGCCGCGCAGCTTCGGCGACGCCGTGTCGCGCTGCTGCTCTCGACGCTCGAAGGCGTGCCGCGGCCTATTCGCGTGCTCGATCTCGGCGGCACGGAACAATTCTGGCGCAGCAGCCTCGCCGATCGGCTCGACGACCTCGATGTGGTGCTGGTCAACCTCGAGACGCCCAAGACGACGCTGCCGAATTTTCGCGGCATCGCGGGGGACGCACGCAGCCTGCCGCAATTCGACGACGGCGCGTTCGACGTAGTGTTCTCCAATTCCGTCATCGAGCACGTGGGCGAATTCGCCGATCAACAACGCATGGCGCGCGAGGTGCTCCGGCTCGGCAAGCGCTATTTCGTGCAGACGCCAAACCGGTATTTCCCCATCGAGCCGCACTTTCTGCTGCCGTATTTTCAGTACTATCCGTTGTGGCTAAAGATGGCGCTCGCGAAGAACCTCGCCATCGGCTACCGCACTGAACCGTGCCCCGACGAGGAATCCGCCCGCGCATTCGTGACGCGCATCACGCTGCTGAACTACAGCGAAGTGCGCACGCTCTTTCCCGACGCGACAATTCACCGCGAAAAATTCGCCGGCCTAACGAAGTCCTTCCTAATCTACGGCACCAAGTAGGGGCGCTTCGCGAACCGCCCCAGTTGGCGGAGCGTGCGCCTCGGGCGGTTCCCGAACCGCCCCTACGCGTTCGGCTATCATTGGTCGAGGTCAAACGCGCCCCATGCCCCCGAAACGAAAACGCCCCGACCCCAAACGCGCTGCGGAAATCATCGCGAACGCGCGCCGCGCCCAAGCCGTCCGCGCCGACGGCTACCGCGAACGCGCCCTGGCCATTTTCACGCACGTGTGCGGACGTTGCGGCCGCGCCTTCGCCGGCAAAGACCTCCGCGAACTCACCGTCCACCACAAAGACAACAACCACGACAACAACCCACCCGACGGCAGCAACTGGGAACTCCTCTGCCGCTACTGCCACGACGATGAACACCAGAAGTCGATGCACTCGGGCTATCACACGGCAGGCACGCGCGAACGATACGTGGAGGAGGAGTTGGAGAACCGGCCGTTCGCGGGGCTGGGCGATTTACTGAAGCCGGATCAGGAGAACGAAAAACCGCGCTGAGTGATCAAGGTCCGAAGACGCGCCGATAGTCAACACTCGCGTGGAGGATGCGGATTACATCTATCCCCCGATCGGTTGGTCGGTAGAAGATGGTGAAGTTTGGGAACTCGCGAATTGGCCACAGGCGCATCCCGCGTAGACTTTTGTCCCGGAACTCTCTCGCTGCCCCTAAATTTGGCGACTCGGCCAAAAGATCGAGCGCGCGATTTACAGCGGCGCGGAACCTATAGGCGACATCCAGGTCGCGTGCACCTAGATATACAAAATGATCGGTAATGTCGCGCTTCGCGCTTACTTTTTTTCGTATGGGCCGCGTCAAGGTTGGCGTAGGCGCTTGATTCGCTCAAGCCCCTCGCGCTCAATGTCCGCCCAATCTTCGGCCGTCATCGGAGTCGTCTCTTCGTCGATGGCTTCAAGCAACTTTGCCTCGACCCAGTCGTCGACCTCGTTTTGGCGATCGAGGGCATGCAGGGCATCGCGCAACAATGCCTCGACGTTCGCGTACCCGTCGCGCGAGGCGCGCGACTCGAGTTCGTGCAAGACCTCAGCGTTTATCGGATTCATGGGCGCATTGTAACAAACCTGTCTCGGCGCGTACTGTTGCGGTTGTGGGATGCAATCTGATTAAATATTCAGTAACCCGGGAGAGTGGTATGGCCCAGAATTCTCGATTGAATGACAATGCGCGCGTGTGCGGATTGCGTCTTTCTTTAAGCAGTGGGGAAGGGGAGGCAAACGGGACCGGACGCGCTTTTAAAGGGAAGGTAAGTCATGAAGTGCCGTCTTTGCACGAATCCGAAAGATTAGATCCTCTATTTCCGACCATGGCGAACTACTGAACAATGATTGGCAAGGGAGTGAACCCATTAAGCGGGGTCTGCGATCGGTTCAGATCGACCGGCAACGCCATTCGCGCAATATTTGACGAGGTTGTTCTCGATGGATTATTCGCGATTCGAATGCCGACAGAAGCATTGCGTAGAAGACTTCAAATTCTGACAGCCTGCGGACCAGCACCCAGCGACCGACGTGCCGCGGATACTCTCAATTACCTGCGTGGGCGCAAGGCCGCATGGGAAGCGTATTTTTCGGCCGCAATTTGCTGCGGTCTTTTTGATCACCCGCACGGTATGGATTTGCGTTCACGACTGACGCGTAGAGATGACGAGGGTTTTCGTTCAGCGCTGGCCGAATGCATGGCATGTTGGTTTCTTGCAGGAAAACTAGGCATGAGCACTCGCGGATATCCCGGAGGTAGAAATGGACGACAACTGGACCTAGAGACGAGACACGCATCCGGCATTCTCCGTGTGGAGGTGAAAGCACCATTTCGCGCACTACCGCTCGAAGGGGCCTTCTATGGAAATGACGCTGACATGATTCGAGGTCATCTTTCCAACGCCAATGAAAAGTTCCATCCAGACGAGTGTAACATAGTGGTGTTTGTTCCTACGCTGCGACGTCACGTATTTCGAAATCGCGACAACTTGACGGAGGCACTCTTCGGACATCAGGTAATGAGATTCGCGATCGACAGGCAAGATGGTTCACTTGTGGGAGAGCCGTGGTCGGATTTTCTTTCGGATGGTGCCTTCCTCCGGAGGATCAAGAAGGCAGAACCTCACAGCAAAGCGAGTAGACCGGGATTCACGCGCATTGGCGCAGTTCTTTCAATAGAAGAGCGCCCAGTTGAACGCAGGAGCGGTCAAATCAATATCGAACACGATGTCTTGGTTGTCCACAATCCTTATGCAAGCAGGCCCATAAGTCAGTCAATCTGGAAGGAGTGTGTTCAGTTTTTACCGCACGGGCCCGTCATGGCCTGGACAGACGGATACCGAGATTGATATTTATTCGCCTACCGCGAAACGAACATGCCGAATGTGGTGAGTTCGATTTCATTCGTTAGATTCACGAATTGCGGCGAACACGGCATTCCTCACCGCTTCGACGGCGTAGCTGTTGCTGGCTGGTATGCGCGCCAATGGAATGCCGGCTGCGTTCGCGACGGCTTCGACATTTCGATCGCGTTCTTGTGTCCTCTGACGTTCATGCGACCGGTCATCGAGCTCGACTAGGCAGACAATCTCGAGCGTGTCTTTCGAACAGAGGACGAAGTCAACGTGTTTCTGTCGAATTCTGTTGCCTGCGGACGTACGCGTGCTTGCGTCGAGTCCTTTGCGAAGTTGGAAAAGGTCGCCCAAGCCAACTTTGGCGAAGACGCGGAAATGATCGCCGACTGCCATGTCGAGCACCCCTAAAAACGAGCGTTCGGCTTTGGAGAATAGCTGGCGCCGTTCGTAGACACCGAAATCGATCGGTTTCGCCTCCTCGTCAATCGGGGCGGATGTGGCCTGTGGCGTTTCCTTCGTGGTTGATTTCGACCGCAGGGTGGTCGCGACTAAGCCAAGGACAACCATGAGCGCGATCACGATGAAGAGCAGAACGAATGGCGAGTCCAATTTTCCCCTCCTAGTTATGTGCGTTTGAACAACGGATTATTGCACATGGGACGGAAGCGATCGCCCCATGATCCGGACGCGCGGGAGCGCGTCCCTCCCGGAGAGGCGTTGCGTGTTGCGTTTTGTCGCGCCGGGGGAATGATCTAATCGGTATTCGTTCTCGCGTTCATGAGCCCGAGCAACTTCGTGGTCGTGTTCCAGTTGCGGATGGTCATGTTTTGGTAGAGGGGCATTTGGACGATGCGGGTGAGTTTGCTTTGGGTGGCTTTGGCGATGAGTCTTGAGAAGTAGAGGACGCCTTTGCCGGGGATGACTTGGTCGACGCCTTCTTTGAGGGGCACGCGTTGGATTGCTTTTGCTGCAGTGAGCGGGGGTTTGAGGAATAGCGTGTCGTAGCGGTACATGGCGGGGTCCGCGCCGAAGTGTTTGGGGGCGTTGGTTACGATGGACGCGAGCGCGGTGTGGGAGACGAGCAC
>JBGTJY010000749.1:0-1553 GCA_041744855.1 Candidatus Hydrogenedentales bacterium | reverse complement strand
TTTTGTTTCCGGGATCCGGTAAAGGCGGCCGTTAGCGCCGGTGGTTGTCAACTTGAAAGCAGCGGTGCAAGTTCGGGCTAAAATACCACGTTTGGCGTAGATCGCGAAGGGTCCCGTTTTGCTTCCGTCGGGCTTGTCCCGGCGGGGCTACAACTTTTTGGCTACACTCGATAGCCCAATCGCGCCGCTCTCCGTGCGGGCTTGTCCCGGCGGAAGCAACGATTAGCTGGATCGCGGCGTCCGACCGGGATGAACCCGGCGGAGAGCGCGAACATCGTTGCCTTGGCCAAGGATTTTGCCGGGCCTACATTTGATTCCGGCTCTTGCCCAGGGCGATGACCACGGGAATTGCCAGCCGAATGCTTTCGCGGTCGCCGTGCGAACGAATATCGACTTCGATTGTGCCGTGGATCGTGCGGCGGCCGATCCGTGACAGGTTCCCCCGATCGCGCAATCGAATGGAATCGCCGGAAACGTCGACGCGGGTAAACTCCGCGATTTCACCCGCGGGCTCGGCGGTCAAATGAGCAGTTGTTCTTAAGTGCAGTCGCCATGGTATTGAATCCCACCACAGTTGTTCGATCCGGTCGGCGTCGCACACGGCCATCCATATGACTTGAAATTTGCACCGCCCTGGGTAACTCCGTCGGTCGGAACGACGGTTTTAATACCAGCCGCCACTTTGCGGCATCGATCCGAGCCCAGCCAGATTCGCCTGGATTGTCGAAAAGCCGCATTAAGGCGTCAATATACACAACATTTTTGTGTCTGCGGGGGGAGGGGTATTATATGTAGTTCGCTCCGCCACAGTCACGAGGCCCAGCGTGCCTCGGACAGCGCGCCAGCCGGCCGCTCCGCATCAGAGCATGGTTCAAGGACTCTGTGGCGTCACTTCAAGCAACAGGTCCCGAAAATTTCCCCGCTTTCTCACCGTGCTCGCGCGCGCGGGGTGGACGTAGACTCGGACTTGCTTGACGTAATTGTCGAACTGTCGCGTGGCCAGAGTCTTTACGACCGGAGATACCTCTTCCAGCCAGCGATATCGGCGCGGCGAGTCGTAACGAACAGGAACACGAAACTGGATTTCCAGTCCCGGCGGCGGCGCGTCAATCAGCACGTCCGCCGCGCCAATCTCGTCGCCGGTCACCGCGTTGAGGCGCTCGGACAGGAGCCGTGCACACTCCACCAGTTCGCAATACGGCCGCCGCGAGAACCGATCAAAAACTTCCTGGTCCTCCAGAATCGAGAACTGGGCAAAGCGTTTGTACAGCACGCGCCGCGAGCCAAAGAGGCCCTCGATCAATTCCCCGCACGCGCTTTCGCGGGCCATGCCGCGGACAATCCGCGTGAACCCGGCGTCATCGGTCTGGACCAGACGAGCGATATCGATCTGGTCGCGCATTTCGTACATCGCGCGTTGCAACATCGCCGTCGCCGCGCGAACCGCATGATGCCAGTAGACTTCACTGAACATGACGTAGCGCGCGAAGACCATCATCTCGGCGGCCGTGCAACCTTTCCCGGTGATCGCCAGCCCGCCACTTCGTTCGTCG
>JBGTJY010000748.1:0-3593 GCA_041744855.1 Candidatus Hydrogenedentales bacterium | reverse complement strand
CCCGCGCCGCTTTAAACGCGGCGGTACCAGGAAGCGCCCTTAGTGCACTAGATAGTCGAAGACCGACTGTAGATTATCGTCGGCGCACTTCACGGCTGCGATACTCACGCCTTCGGACACTACCAATTCGTTCAGCCGCTGGTAGAAGTTCGCCGGGTCCTTCGTGCGAATGACAACTTGGCCGTTTTGGAATTCCATGCTCAGCGTCGTCTCGTCGGTCACGAAGTGATCCGCGACGCGCCGGATATCCCGGCCTGCAATCGTGACGGCGTGCGGGTGCGCGTCGATCAGTTCGCGAATGTGCCGCACGGGGCCATGCGCGAGCACGCATCCATATTGCAGCAGCAAGACATTGTCCGTGACCCGCTCGATCTCGTAGAGGATGTGGCTGGACATCAGCACGGATTTGCCTTCTTCGCCCAACCGGCGGATCAGCGCGAACATTTCCTCGCGGCCTTCCGGGTCGAGGCCCTGCATCGGCTCGTCGAGCACGAGAAAATCCGGATTGACCGCGATGGCCTGCGCGATTTTGATCCGTTGCCGCATGCCTTTGCTGTAGTTCGCGATCGGGTCCTTCATGCGGTCGGCCATGTGGACTTGTTCGCAGACTTCCTCGGCGCGCAGCCGCGCGGCACGCGGGCCCATTCCCCAATAGCGGTTCATCCAAATGATGAAGTCGCGGCCCGACATGCCTTCGTAGAACGAGTCGGCTTCGGGGCAATAGCCGATGCGCCGCAGCACGCCGAGATTATTGCGCGGCGGTTCGTCGAACAGGCGCACGGTGCCGCGGCTCGGCTCGTAGAGTCCCAGCGCGAGACGGATGAACGTCGATTTACCGGCGCCGTTCGGGCCCAGTAGTCCGGTGACGCCGTGCTCGAGATCGATGTTGAGATTGTTGACCGCGACGACTTCGCCGAACCATTTCGAGAGTCCGGCGGTGGCGAGGAGCGAGCTCATGCGGCCGCTCCGGCGCGGCGCACTTTACGGCAGACGATCAACGCGGCGACGAGGCAGACCGTGACCCAAAACGTGATCGACCAGTTGATCGAGACGTCTGCCGTTTGCAAGTTAGCGCGTTGGAATATCGCCTCGCCGATCCGCGTGACCGCGACGGGGAATGCGATCACATGGAGACTCCGTTCGCGAAGCAGTTCCGGCAAGATCAATCCGAATCCGGAGTTGACCATGAGGAGCATGAAGACGGTAATCGACGCGAATCGCGGGCTGTTGAAAAACGCGGAACTGGCAAGCACGGCCAAGGCGCTTGGCATGGCGATACATAGCGAGAATCCAGCCGTCGGCGCCACCAACAGCGACATTTCTTTAATGGTCTGCCACGAGGGCGCGAACAGAATGTGCAGCAGCATGAAGATCAGCGAGGGCAGCAGGGTGATTCCCAGGCCGATGAGCACCAGCGTCATGACCTTGCCCAGGACATAATCCAACCAGGAGAGCGGCTTGGAGAAATAAATGTCGACCAGGTTGTAGCGAAAGTCGTTGGCAATCAGTCCGGCTCCGCTAAGAATCGTGAGGATGAAAACGAACGACGACTGATACGTGATGAAGGTAAAGAAGAGATTGTTGTCGACGCGCGCCAACGGAAATTCATTCACCGCCTCGGCCCAAGGATGGTTCTGATTGGTCCCGATGATGTCGATAAAATAGATGTAGGCGGCGAAGAGGAGCGACAAAAAAATCGGCGGAATCATCAGCACCCAATAGATGCGCCGCTTGCGAATGATGCGCCATTCCTGTTGGACGATCGTCCACCAGCGGAATTGGCGCCGCACTTCGCCGTCGAACGATCGATATCCCTTGTCGTAAACCGGCATCTGAATCGTGTTCCGCTCAATGTCTTCTTGCTAGTTTGGCTTCTCGCTAAATGGCTTCTCGCTAGATTGCTTCTCGCTAGATTGCTTCTCGTTTGCCCAGGGCCTGCATGAACGCGTCCTCGAGACTATCGCGCACGGGCACGAGATGGCGCACGTGCGTGCCCTGGCGCTTGGCGAGGTCGAAGATCATCGAGACGTCCACCTCGCGCGGTTTCGTGACCATGAGGTTGCCCGTCTGCTGTTGGCGCACGGTGAATCGATGCGCCTCGAGCGCGGCGATGAATTCGGATTCGCGGTCTTGGACGCGGACTTCGTAGATACCCTCGCGCAGCGCGGTGATGTCGTGCATCGCGCCGTCGCGCACCTTTTCGCCCTTGCCGACGATGATCAAGTGGTTGCACACGTATTCGACGTCGGGCAGGAGGTGCGACGAGAGGATGATCGTGATGTTGCGTTCGCGCGGCAGGTTGCGGATGAGATTGAGCATCTTGATGCGGCCGTCGGGGTCGAGACCGTTCGTCGGTTCGTCGAGCAGCAGCAATTTCGGATCGTGGATGAGGGCCGATGCGAATTTCACGCGCTGGAGCATGCCGGTCGAGTACGTCTCGGTAGGCCGGTATCGGTTGTCGTCCATGCCGACATAATTGAGCACCTCGTGGGCGCGTTCCATCGCATCTTCGCGGCTCATGCCATAGAGACAACCGCAGTACGTGAGAAATGACACGGCGCTGACTCGCGGACTGATGACCTCGCGCTCGGGCATATAGCCGATCTTTTGGCGCACTTCGAGGAATCGCTTCGGCATCTCCATGCCGAAGATTTCGATCGTGCCATGCTTCGGTTTCAGGAAGCCCAGCAGCGTTTTGATGAGCGTGCTCTTGCCGGCGCCGTTCGCGCCCAGCAGCCCGATCGAGCCCTCTTCGATATCGCACGAAAAATTCTTGAGCGCGAGGAATCGTCCGTAGCGGACTTCGACGTCTTTCAGCGAAATGATGGCCATGCAGAGAGTTTCAAAATTTCCATGCTCGAATTCGCGCCACTGTATCACACCGGCGCCCGAGCGAGCGCGGCGCGTCCGTTGAAGATGGACTCCCGCGCGGGGCATTTGGTTTCTACGGAAAGCGCCGACTCCGCGGATGCGTTTGTTATACTGAGAATATCTCCGGCCGCATGCGAATGTTCACACTCACCGAGGTTTTGGTGTCGATTCCGTCTTACGTCAATTCAACCCGGAACGTCATTCCCTTCGCGCTCGTTTGGGTGCTGGCAGGGTCGCTGGGTTGCCCGCCGGAGCCGCCGCTTGCGAATATCCCCGATCCCGCGCTCCGGGCGGCAATTCGCGAGGAGCTACTTATTCCGAGCGCGCCACTGCTCGTGCGCGATTTGGAGATGCTGACGGAACTGTCGGCGGCGGTCCGGGGAATCGAATCGCTTTCGGGGATTGAGGTCGCGCGAAACCTCGCGTCGTTGAGCTTGCGCGCCAATGAAATTGCCGACCTTAGTCCCCTTGCCGAGCTGACCCGGTTGCGGACGTTGAATCTCTCCGGCAACGAAATTCAGTCGCTGGACGGCGTGTCCGATTTGACGGGCTTGCGGGAACTCAACATCACCGACAATGAGGTTGTCGATTTGTCCGAGTTGGCCTCGCTCGAATCGCTGCAGCGACTCAGCGCGGGCAGCAACCGAATCGCTGATATCGATCCGTTGGCCGAATTGATTTCGCTCACTTTTCTGTTTCTCGGCGACAACCTGATCGCGGAT
>JBGTJY010000747.1:0-2080 GCA_041744855.1 Candidatus Hydrogenedentales bacterium | reverse complement strand
GCTCTTGATGTTTGCGTATATCGTGACTCTGATGGTTTCGCCGCGATCGGTGGCGTGGTCACTCATCGAATTGCCGACGCCTTTGCGGTGGGTGGGCGCCGCGATCGCGCTGCTCGTCGTGCCGCCGTTGATGCTTTGGACGCAGCGCAGTCTGGGCAAGAACGTCTCGCCTACGGTCATCACGCGCGAGAATCATGAACTCGTGACACACGGGCCGTATCGCTACGTGCGCCATCCGCTGTATCTCGTTGGGATGCTTTTCTATTTGTCGCTGGGGTTATTGTCGGGAAGCTGGCTGTTGATGGCGATGACGGCGGTCGCGTTTGTCCTGATTTCGATCCGCACGCCGAAAGAAGAGGCGATGTTGCACGCGCGGTTCGGTAAGGAATACGAAGACTATCGCGAGAGGACGGGGCGATTCTTTCCGAAGATCTTCTTCGCGAAGTGAGAAGTAGGCGGGGAGAGGAGGTCCCCGCTTACTGCGGGGCTGTTGAAAAAGTCGAGATTCCCACGGCCGCGCGCAATGCTTGAAGGCGCGCGACCTCGGAATGACGGATTTTTTGGGTGAGGTCTCCGATCGCGCAGTGCCGGTATCGACTTTTTCAACAGCCCCACTGCCTGCGGGGACGACAGAGGGGAGTTAACTGCGGGGACGACAGAGGGGAGTGAGCTTGGGGGGACGACGAAGGAGAGCTATCTCGCGCGGAGACGCAGAGGCGCGAGGGAAAGAAGCGCGGAGGTTTTCTAGGGGAGGCTGAATGCCTTCGCTGAAATCTCGGAAAGGTGAATTCAGTTTTCGGTGTTTCGGCTTTTTTGGAATTGCTTTGCTGCGCGTTCTTGTTCGCGCTGCATTTGCTTGAGCAGGCGCTCGTATTCACGCTGTTGTTGTTCGATCTGGCGTTTCATCGACTCGGCGTCATACGCGGGTATCGCCTTGCCTTGTAGTTTCGCGGCGTCGCGTTCAGCGTCTCTTTGAGCGTCGGCGGCATCTTGGGCCTGACGCTCGGCGGATCGTTTTTTTCGGTCGAACGAGCGCTCGGCGTTCTCCACTTGCTCGTCGAATTCCTTTTCGAATTTATCGATATCGATTTGGGCGGCTTCGCCGGCTTGTCGCATTTGTTTTTTGAATTCTTCGTCGAAATTCTTGCTTGCTTCCACGATATCGCGTTGCATGCCGGGCTTGCCTGAACGGAAAAGCTCTTTGACGTAATCGGATCCCGCATCGATTACGCGGCGCACGCGTTGCAGATCGCCGACGACGCCTAGCCACAGGTTCTCGAGAATCGCCTGAATGGCTTGGAGCTCTTCGATGATGAGCGCATCGGCCGTGGGCGGCGCGAAAAGCGAAATCGCAAGACAGACCGCGAGCGCGATGACGACGGATGGGGAGCGCGAAAGGTTCATACTTGGGATCGGCCTCAGGCTCGGATTATTGTAGGCCGTTCCGGCGTTGCGCACAAGGCCGGACTTGAACTTAGGCGGACTTAATGGACCGAATGGACGGAGCGGGGCGGGAACGGGGATTGCCGCGCTGGGGCCGATGAATGGAACCGCTCCGGGGGGAGTGGGTCGCGACGCAGGGGGGGATAAGAATTAGTGCGGCCCGGGCCTTACTGATTGGAGCCAGCCGTCATGGGCTTGAGAGGGCTGGCCCGGCCCGCGTCGGGCAGCGTTTCGAGGGAGGTCTATGCGTCGGCGCGAACCGGGCCTGGCGTTCCGCTCAAGAAGCGGAAAACCTGAATTCCTTGCTACGGAGTGGTCTGCGACACGGGTAGCAGCCCCGCCTAGCCGTGTCATGGAGTGTATTCTGTCGGTGCCGGAAGCAATGTCACGCCGGTTGAAGCGGCGGTCGGACGCCTACCTCGCTTCGACGCGTGACCCGGCTTGGTCGAGCAGGTTTTGGACTTGGGGCGGGCTCAATTGCAGCGCCTTGAGCAACTTCTCTTCGCTGCTGATCATCCCGCGGTCACCCGACTCGTGCGCGTCCGTGAGCACCAAGGCCAGGGAGACGATGTTCACTACTTCGCGAGACCTGGCCGACTCGCTTTGACGCCTGGCGTATCGAATCGGCTCGCAGATG
>JBGTJY010000746.1:0-9964 GCA_041744855.1 Candidatus Hydrogenedentales bacterium | reverse complement strand
GAATTTGCAGGGCGAGACGGCGTTGCGATTGCTTGGGGGTTGATGGAGTTTACATCCCCCTAAATCCCCCTTCGAAGGGGGACTTTTTGCTACATCCCCCTAATCCCTCTTCTAAGGGGGACTTTTTGCTCGGTCGTTTTCGCGATGCGACTAGACGAAGAGCGCGATGAGGCCGAAGACTACGAGGAATGCTCCGAAGAGTAGTCCGACTTGGTCGCGGCGTTCGGCGCAATCGCCCAGGGGTACTGCGTTGGGGATGAAGTTGTTCAATGCGCGAATGACCGCGCAGATGAACGTGTCGCTTCCATTCATGGCTGATCTCCCTTAGTTTAGCTCTTGCACGTTCCGCGAGGTGCTCCGATGGCGAGTCGGCGGAATCTTAGCGAGTCCCGCGTGGACTACCCCGACGACTTCCTAAATACCGAACCGTCAAACCTACGAGAATAGGGCGGCGAGGATCAAGAAGAGGACGGTAAATGGGACCACTGCCGCAGGCGATTCGTCGCTGCAATCCTCGTCGGTAATCTCATTGACGGCGGGAATCAACACCCGAAAAACGCTCAGAAATCCACACAGAATGTTGTCCATGGTCCTCCTCCTGCGAACACTCCTCGCGCCAGTGTTGCCCCGAAGCACCCAAGGGTTTCCGGAAACGCGAGGCCCCTGATGGAACGCCCCTTCGTGAATGCGGACATAAGTCTAGGGCATCCGGAGGTTAAATGCAACAGGTCGGCAGGAGACGTTTCCCAAGTTCGCCCGCAATTCAACGGTGAGGATGGGCTTTTCCTGTTTCACGAAATAATCTGGGAATCTATGCTAAAGTAGAGAAACGAACATTTCGAATGAGTTTTTGGTGGTGAGACTGGGACCGGGGTGAGCATGGGGTTAGTGACGCGGCCTTCCATTCGTGAAGGTTCGCTCGCAATGGGACATCGGCGATGAACGCCACGCAGACACCTCGCGATAATGCCGGCTACCGCATTCCGTGGATCGATTACGTCAAGGGTATGGTCATTACCTACGTTGTTTTCACTCACGTAGTGCGGGGGTTGCAAGGCGGGGCGGTCGAACAGTCGGCATGGTATGTAGCTTTTCATCCGTGGGTTTCGGGCTACGCCATGGCGTTTTTCTTTTTCATGTCGGGCCTATTCATTCCCAGTTCTGTCGATAAGCCGTTCTTGGAATTCTTGGACAATCGGGTCCGAACGATTGTGTATCCGTACGTGGTCTGGGTGGTTCTGTTCACGTTGTTGATGAACGCGATGGGACGGTTCACGAACCATCGTGCCTCGCTCGATCCGATCATTTGGATGTGGGCGAGTCCGCCGTATCACTACTGGTTTTTCTACGCGCTATTTCTGATTTCCATTCTCTACGTCGTGTTGCGCCGATTGCGCTTCAGCAATGGGGCAATCGTCGTTTTTTTCTTTCTGCTCTATGTCGGCGAGGCGATTATCGATGGGCTGGCGTGGCGCGGTTTCAACTTTGTGTGCCGGCATGGGATATTTTTCGTGTTCGGCGCGTGGATTGGCCGTGACGGAATCATTGCGAGACTTGGTGCTGTGACCAACCGGACCGTGTTCGGGATCATGGTAGTGGCGTTGTGCGGCGTAACTTTTCTCACAATGACCGGCATGAAGGATCACCGGCTTACGGAAATCGCAATCGTGCCGTACGGGTTTACGGTCATGATTTGCTTCGCGACGTTGCTGCAGCGGTACAAGGCGCTTTCGATTGTCGAGTTTTGGGGCCGGAATTCGATGCGGATTTTCGTCGCGCACGTCATCGGCACGGCGGGGGCGCGGATCGTGCTCGAGAAAATATTCGGAATTGAGAACGTGCCCGTGCATATCGTCATCGGCATTTTGGCCGGGATTTATTTTTCGATTGGGCTTTCCTGGCTCTGCCGACGGTTTGACTTCCCCTACTTGTATGTCCTCCCCAGCCGCGCCAAGGGTGTCGAGGCGACGGCGTCTTCGAGCGCTGCGGCTATTGGGTAATTCTCGCACGGGCTGGAAGCCCGTGCTACGATCTCCCCATTCTTGACGGCGTATATACTGTGTGATAAAGTGTGCCGCTTACTAGATGTAGTGATAGGCGAGCAGGCGGAAGATTCGGTCCAATTTCGAACGAGGGAAGCGCCGCGGGTCATGCGATGTCCGTTTTGTAACCACACCGATGCCAAGGTGGTGGACTCTCGTTCGTCCAAGGATGGCGAGGCGATTCGGCGGCGGCGCGAGTGCCTCAAGTGTTCGCGGCGGTACACGACCTATGAGCGGATCGAAGAGGTCGCTCAGATGGTCATCAAGAAGGACGGGCGCCGCGAGAATTTCGACCGCTGGAAACTGAAGGCGGGCGTCTTGAAGGCGGTCGAAAAACGGCCGGTGAGTCTCGAGCAAATCGAGGCGATGATCGATGAAGTGGAACGGAGCCTGTTCGGATCGACCGAGCACGAAGTGACCACCGAGGCGATCGGCGAAGAGGTCATGAACAAGCTGAAGTCGCTGGACGAGGTGGCGTATGTGCGCTTCGCGTCGGTGTATCGGCAGTTCAAGGATTTGAATGAGTTCATGAACGAACTGAAGGGCATGCTGACGTAGTTCCAGTTGGTCATTCTGAGCGCTAGCGAAGAATCACCGCTCGAAGAAAACCCATTGCGATCGCGGGAGCGAGATTCTTCGCTGGCGCTCAGAATGACGCGTGCGTGCGCGCTGAGGCTCGCCAATCAGGAGATTAGCGTTCCCGGGTTTTGAGCATTGCCATCCCCGCGAAATTGAGCTAGACTTTCCGTTCTCAACTGGCGCGCGGGGGCTCATGTCATTCTTTTACGACGATCCTTCTTTGGCGGAGGACCGTCCGCTTTTCGAAGGTCTGTTCGAGGCGCAACTTCCGCTTCCGATTCAGCCGCGTCCGCTTGTCGAAACGATCGTGAAGCGGGACGGGCGGGTCGAGTTGTACGATGCGCGCCAGATCGTGCATGCGATTCGCGAGGCGGCGCGGAGCATCGGCGATTCGGTGGATTCGGCGGACAGTTACGCGCGCGCGGTGACGCTGTACCTCAGCAAGTCGCATCCTGCGCGCAAGGTTTCGGTCGACGATGTGCACGACGCCATCGAACGCGTGCTCGATGCGATGCGGCGGGGCGCGGTGGCGACGGCGTATGCGCGGCAGTTTCGCCGAATGGCGGTGTCCGATCAGGCGGCAGTGTCCGATGCGACGGAACCCTTGTCGAGCTTCACGCACGAGGTGTTGTTCGGCGCGGATGCGAGCGAGCCTGGGGCGGGGTTAGCGGCGAACGACAAACTTGCGGGCGTTTTGAAGTCGGCGTATGCGGCTGAACGCGTGTTCTCCGAGGGGGTGATGCTGGCGCATCGGGCGGGCGTGATTCACGTGCATGGGCTTGAGTCGATCGATCGCTTCGAGTCGATTCATTTGGCGTTGGAGGCGGAGGTTTTCGGCGCGGCGGCGGAGGTTTGCGGCGAGGAGACAAGCGGAGCTTTTGGCGCAAGTGCGTTCCCGAATAGAAATTCGGGAACGAGGAGCACGGAGGCGGAGGTTTTCGGCGCGGCGGCAAGCGGAGCTTTTGGCGCAAGTGCGTTCCCGGATAGAAATTCGGGAACGAGGAGCACGGAGGCGGAGGTTTTCGGCGCGGCGGCAGGCGGAGCTTTTGGCGCAAGTGCGTTCCCGAATAGAAATTCGGGAACGAGTCAGGGCGCGGGAACGAGAGGCATGAGTGGCGCTGCGCTTACGGAGCGCCTTTGTGCTGTTGACGAATTTGCCGATCGCGTTATTCGTTCACGGTCGATTGCTGAAAACGTTGAGTGCTATTGGCGCGCGCAAGGGCAGATCGCAGTAGACGGTGCGGATGCGTTGGGGGCGTTTTTTATCAGAAGACTTGCGCGCGCGGGGCAGGCAATCGGCGGAATTCGGATTCATCTGACCGAGAACTTGGGCGGGTTTCAATCCGTTTGCGATGCGATCGGTGTCGGCGACGAAGACGCCGAGGTGGGTCCGTTTCAAATTTCGGCTGATGTCCTTCCGCGATTGCTTGCCGATCGGGGCTCCGAATTTCTTGGCGGTATCGGCGACGCGTTGCGTGCCATGGGAAGCGTCACGCTCCGGCTTCGGCGGGAGGAACCGTTATCGCTCTACGACGCCTTGGGTGAGGAAACTCGGCCGATTATCGGCGGGCGCGTGACGCTCAACCTTGCGCGGGCGGCGGCGGAGAATCGCAACCCCGTGTTGTTGTTCGAACGGCTTGAAGCGCTCGCGCAGCTCGCTCGCGAGGCGCACAGCGATCGCTTGCGATTTTTGCGGCAATTGAAACACGGGGCCGCTCGCGATGTCGCACCGATGGCGTTCGTACTCGGGTTCGTGGGACTTGACGATTGCGTGCGGCGCATTACCGGCGAGGGCATGCACGAGTCGGAATCGGCGATGACGCTGGGCGAAGAAATTCTTGCGCGGCTTCGAGACGCGTGCGCGGCGACTCCGGTGAGCGACATGGTTTCGATGTGGTTGGCGCCGACGCACGAGCGCGAAGTGGCGGCGCGGCTTTACGACTGCGACTACGGACACGGCGAGTCGACGGGTTTCGCGTACGCTGCCGGCGCCGATTTCGGTGGCTGGGGGACGCGTGCGTTGGAGTACGCGCGATTGCAGGGCAGGTTTCATCCGCTGCTCGATTACGGCGCGGATTGCGTGTTGAACGTGACGGCGGAATCGGACGACGAGCGCCAGCTTACGGAACTCGTGCGGCGCGTGTTTTTGGAGACGCCTTGTGTAACGGTGACACTTGTGCGCCGCAGTTCAGTCGGGGCGCCGCGGAGGGCGACATGAAGGCGATTCGAGTCCATGAATTTGGCGGTCCGGATGTTTTGCGGCTCGATGAGGTTCTGGATCCGAAACCGGGCGCCGGACAGATCGTGGTACGCGTGCGCGCGGTCGGCGTGAATCCGGTCGACACGTACATTCGATCGGGGACTTACGTGTTTCGTCCGCCGCTACCGTATACGCCTGGGATGGAGGCTGCGGGGGAGGTCGAATCCGTCGGCGAGGGCGTGACGAAATTCCGGACCGGGGCGCGGGTCTATATCGCGGGGTCGATATCGGGCGCGTACGCCGAACGTGCGTTGTGCGATGCGGCGCAGGTCTATCCGCTGCCCGACGCGATCACGTATGAGCAAGGCGCGGGGATTCCGATTCCGTATGGCACGGCACACCGGGCGTTGTTTGGCCGCGGGAATGCGCAAGGCGGCGAGACGGTGCTCGTGCATGGGGCGAGCGGAGGTGTCGGCATCGCGGCGCTACAAATTGCGCGCAACGCCGGTTTGCGGGTTATCGGCACGGCGGGGACGAAAGAAGGACTCGAGCTGATCGCGAAGCATGGCGCGGAGTTTGCCCTCGATCATGGCGACGCGAAACATCTCGACCGATGTAAGGAGATCACGGGCGGGCGGGGAGTCGACATTATTCTCGAGATGCTGGCGAATGTGAATTTGGGCGCGGAGCTGCCGTATCTCGCGCCGAAGGGTCGCGTGGTCGTGATAGGAAACCGGGGCACGGTCGAAATCGACGCGCGGGCCTTGATGTCGCGCGATGCGGATATTCGCGGGATGTCGTTGCTCAATATTACGGCGGCGGAACGGGACGCGATTCACGCGCAGCTTCACGCTGGGCTCGCGAATGGGACGTTGAGTCCCGTCGTGAGCCGGGAATTTCCGCTGGCGCAGGCTGCCGAGGCGCAGCGGGCGGTGATGGAATCGCATACGCTGGGAAAGTTGGTGCTTGGGGTTTAGGGTCTCGGATCTCGGGTTTCGGGGAATTTCAGGCGAGTTTCGCAGAGATCCCAGCGCTTTCTTGGAGCCGTATTTATTTAGACTAACTGGCTTTTATGGTTTATGCTGGTGAGCGGAAAAGACAACAGGGAGGCGGCGCTATGAAACAGCGTGCGGGCAATCGTTCACTTAGCGCGGCATCGGATCTTGGGATGACGCGGCGGGATTTCGCGCGGCTGGTGACGGCGCTTGGGGCGCTGGGGTACATCGATGAGCGGCGCGTGGCGATGGCGCTCGAGACGGATGAGCGGCGGTTGGGGTGGTTGTCGAATCGCGACGCCGGGCGCGAGGGAACGTGGGATGTGACCGAGATCGAAGGGACGATTCCTGCGGGGTTGGACGGCACGCTGTATCGGACGAGCCCGGGTCAGACCTCGAATCACGGCACGCCGCTGCAGCATTTGTTCGACGGAGACGCGTTTGTGCATGCGTACAGCATTCGCGACGGGAAGGTGCGGGTGCGGGCGCAATTCGTGAATACGCCGCAACGCGCCGAGGAGAACGAGCAGGGACGGATGATTTATTCCGAGTATGGTACGGTGCCGCCCGCGGCGCCGGCCGATGCGCCGAAGCCGAAGTATGAGGGCAAGAATCAGCCGAGCGTGAACATCATTCCGTGGGACGGGCGCTTGCTCGGACTTTCGGAAGGCGGACATCCCACGGAGATCGATCCGAAGACGCTCGAGTTCCGGAGCTATTGGGATTACTACGGGACGCTGCCGGCGAATTTGTCGCACACGGCGCATCCGAAATTCGATCCGGTGACGGGTGTGGGCTATTGCTACGGACTGGTGAAGGGTCCTGGGCTCGCGCTGAATGTGTATCGCATGGAAAAGAGCGGCAAGCTGGAGCTATTGCATTCGTTGCCACAGCCTGGCTTTTTCATGATTCATGACATGATGATCTCGGATGAACACATCATCTTTGCGATTCCGCCGTTGAAGTACACGTTGGGCGAGATGTTGTCGGGGAAGGCGACGCCCGCGATGGCGCTGAAATATTTCGAGAGCGAGCCGCTGCGTTACATCGTGATGAGCCGCGACGGTTCGGGCGAAGCGATCACGATCGAGCAGCCCGCGAATACCGTATACCACAACGGCAACGCGTTCATGCGCGATGGGCAGTTGGTGGTCGATTCGTGCCTGAGTCCGGACCATTCGATCAACGATATGCTGGCGAAGTGGAAGGCCGGGCAGGACGTGCAATATACGCAGACGAGTGCGACGCGGCTTGTGCTCGATCTCGATAAGCGCGCGGTCGTCGAGCGCAATCTATTCGGCCAGGGTCAGGATTTTCCGCGCTACGACTTGCGTCAACAGGGCAAGGACATGCCGTATCTGTACACGATGGAAAACGGTGTGCCCGACGATCCGATTTCGTTCAACAAAATCGTGCGACATGATTTCCGCAAGGGCAGCGTGGAAACGGCGGAGGCGAAGCCGGGTAAGGCGATGGGCGAATCGGTGTATGTGCCGAATCCGAGTTCACAGCGCGAAGAGGAGGGCTGGCTGTTGACGCTCGTTTATGACGGCGGGCGCAACGAGACGGCGCTCGAGATTCGCGATGCGGGATCGCTGGAGTTTGTGGCGCGCGCTTGGATTGGGACGCATGTGCCGCTGGGGTTCCATGGGAACTTCGTGCGGGATTGGCACATCGCCTAGTCCCGTACATGAAGACGGATGGGAATTATGGGACAAATGGGAAGTATGGGGTGAATAGCACGGAGGGATTAGTTGATTGGCGGGGAGGCGCTGGTTGGGTTTGAGCCGTCGGATGTGAAACGCAATACGCCGGTCTCGTCGACGAAGTAGGATTTGTTACCGGTCTCGTTTTGCAGGACGGGGATCGCGCGCGCGGCGTAGTGCGGGACCTGGCCGTCGTCATAGGGGATGGCTTCGAACGTGTAGCCTTCTTTGAGGCCCGATGCGAGCGCGGGGTCGATAAAGGGAGCTTCGCCCGTGCCGAGGCTGGTGAGCGTGCCGTAGCGGTTGAGTCCGCCGGGGATCGCCTCGATGCCCGTCGCCTGGTAGGCAGCCTCGCCGGTCGAGATGGTGCGCATGCCGGCGGTCGCGCCGGCCTCGTTTGCCGAAGTGCGGGTTCGGAGCAGATTCGGGACCGCGATGGCCACAATGATAATAATGACAATCAGGACGATCATCAGCTCGATGATCGTGAAGCCGGATTTTCGTGACATGACGGGTCTCCTCCCCAAAACCGCTTGTCAATAATTTACCATATTATTTCAGTATTTGGTAGCCGGCTAAGCGACTGATAATTCTGAGTTTATTCCGGGTTGGCGGCTGGTGCGGGTTTTGGCGGGTTGGAAACCTGCCCCTGCGGAGACGATGCTGGTGTCTGCAGGCTGGAAGCCCGCACTACAAAAGTTGGGCTGCTTCATCGTTGCGGGGTTCGCGGGTGATCCTTTATAACGACGATCCATCAACCGAGAGGGACCTCGCCATGAACACTCATGATCTGACTCGCCGGGCGTTTATTGCCGCCGCTACTACCTCCGCGCTGCTAATGAGCAAGCGCGTCTATGCCGTGAACGATGCGAAGGTGGTGCCGCGGAAGATTTCGCCGAACGAGAAGCTGAACGTCGCCGGGATTGGCTGCGGCGGGAAGGGGCGGGCCGATCTGCGGGCCTGCGCGAACGAGAACATCGTCGCGTTGTGCGATATCGACTGGGTGCGCGCGGGCGAGGTATTCGAGGCGCTGCCGAACGCGAAGAGGTACAAAGACTACCGCAACATGCTCGAGGAGATGCCCGAGATCGACGCGGTGACCGTCACCACCCCGGACCACACGCACGCGCCCGCGGCGTACATGGCGATGAAAATGGGCAAGCATGTGTATGTGCAGAAGCCGTTGACGCATACCGTCGCCGAGGCGCGCTTGCTGACGTTGACCGCGCGCGAGATGGGCGTCGCCACGCAAATGGGCAATCAAGGGCACTCGGGCAACGGTTGCCGTCAATTGTGCGAGATGATCTGGGGCGGCGCGATCGGCAACGTGCGCGAGGCGCACATTTGGACGCATCGTCCCGTGTGGGAGAATCAGGGGCGGCCCGACGCGATGCCGTTCGAGCGCACGCCGGAACACGTCGATTGGGACCGCTGGATCGGTTCCGCGCCCATGCGGCCGTTTAGCTCAGCGTATCATCCGCACGATTGGCGCGCCTGGATCGATTTCGGCGCAGGCGCGCTGGGCGACATGGCGTGTCACATCATGGACCCGGTGTACATGGCGCTGAAGTTGCACGACGCGGATTTCATGACGGTCGAAGTCGTCGAACAGAAGGGCCGAAATACCCAGACGTTCCCGATCATGTCGACGATCAAATACACCTTCACCGAGCGTGGCGATATGCCGGCGTGCGACGTGTATTGGTACGACGGGCACTGGAAAGACGAGACGACGGGCGAGGAAGTCTACAACCGTCCGAAACGTCCCGAGGGAATTCCGGCGGAGCAAGAACTCGGCGACGAGCAGAAGAACGGATCGTTCCTCGTCGGCGAGAGCGGCATTATCACGACGGGCGAATACGGCGGCCGGCCGCGTTTGATGCCCGACGAGAAGATGGCCGACTATAAAATGCCGGCGGAGACGATTCCGCGCATCGATCATCAGAATCATTACGGCGATTGGATTCAGGCGTGTAAGGGCGGGCGCAAGGCGTGTTCGAACTTCGATTATTCGGGGCCGTTCACCGAGATGGTGCAGTTCGGGAATTTGGCCGTGGTGTCGGGACAAAAGCTGCGTTGGGACAACAAGCAGGGCGTGGTGACGAACGTGCCGAACGCGAAAGAGATCGTGTCGAAGGAATATCGGAAGGGTTGGGAATTGCCGATCTGAGGGATCGGTGATCATTTGCGAAAAACCGTTATGCGAGAGGCCTGTCGAATAGAATGAAGATTGGCGGAAAGGAAATCCGACTTGAGGCGAAGCCGCTATTTTTTCTCAAGACGCCCGCTGGCGAGTTCGCGGTCTTTCCGATCACCGGAAAATGCCAATCTAAGCTGCTGAATTGGCTTGAGGAGCATCCCGACACAATTGATTCGATGCACTTCGCGCGAGAAATGATGCAACTCGTCTGTTATCCGTCGAAAAGTCTCGGCGAAGATGAG
>JBGTJY010000745.1:0-2439 GCA_041744855.1 Candidatus Hydrogenedentales bacterium | reverse complement strand
CTCGAACGTCTGTTCCGGCGCGTCCATCCCCTCGCCTTCGAACGTCACCTTGATCCCGTTCTTCGCGTCCACCAGTTTCTTGACCTGCGTCTTCAGGTAGACATTGGCGCAGATGCTCTCGATTCGTCGCGCGAGCGGCTTCACCAGATCGCGGTCGGCCCCCGTCAACAGATCGGGCAGCATCTCGACGACCGTCACTTGCGATCCGAGCGCCGCGTAGACCATCGTCAACTCGAGCCCGATATATCCGCCGCCGATCACGAGCAACGTCTTCGGCACGCTATCGAGTGCAAGCGCGCCGGTCGAGTTCATCACGCGATCGGACTCCAAATCGAACGCGGGCACTGTCGCGGGCCGCGAGCCCGTCGCGAGTATCGCGTATTCGAAGCTCAACTCCTGTGCGTCGCCATTCTCCAAATGAATGCGCACCGTCGTCGAATCGATGAAGCCCGCGCGGCCCTGGATGTAGTCCACCTTCCGCGCCTTGCAGAGTTGGCCGAGGCCGCCCGTCATTTTCTGCACGACCTCGTCCGTCGCCGCGCGCAGGCGTGCGACGTCGATCGCCGGCTTCTCGAACCGTATACCCCAATGCTCCGCCTCGCGCGCTTCGGACAAAATTCGCGCGGCATGCAACAGCGCCTTCGACGGAATGCACCCGCGATACAGGCACGTCCCGCCCGGATTCGGATCGAGATCGACCAGCGTGACTTTCAATCCGAGGTCGGCGGCCGCGAACGCTGCGGAAGACCCGCCGGGGCCGCCCCCGATGACGGCGACTTGCGTGTTCTTACTCGGTAAGTCCATCTGTCCGCTGGTCAGCCTTCGAGGAACAGCAGCATCGGTTGCTCGAGCGCTTCGCACACCCACCGCGCGAAGCGGGCCGCGTCCGCGCCATCGATGATGCGATGATCGTACGAGAGCGAAACCGGCAACATCGTGCGCGGCACGAACTGGCCGTCACGAAAGACCGGCTCGACCCGCGAGCGCGACACACCGAGAATCGCCACTTCGGGCGGATTGATGATCGGCGTGAAACCGACGCCGCCGATGCTCCCAAGATTCGTAATCGTCATGCAGCCGCCCTGCATTTCCTCGAGCGTCGCCTTGCGTTTGCGCGCGCGTTCGGAAATCTCGCTGAGCTCGACCGCCAACTCGGTGATGCTCTTGCGATCGGCATCGCGAATCACGGGCACGAGCAAACCCCAATCGGTATCCACCGCGACGCCGATGTGAAAATAATCCTTATAGACGATCTCGTTGTTCGCGAGATCGATGCTCGTATTGAATTGCGGAAATTTCTTCAGCGCGATCGCAAGCACTTTCACCAGAATCGCCGTAACGGTGAGCTTGCCGCCCTCGCGCTCGACCGCTGGACCGTACTGTTTTCGGAACGACTCCAGTTCCGTCACATCGGCCTTGTCGTCCTGAGTCACGTGTGGAATGGTCGCCCACGCCGCCGCGAGTCGTTCGGCGGTGCGGCGGCGAATCGTGCTCATGGTCTCTCGACGCACTTCGCCCCAGCGCGTGAAATCGGGCAAACCTTCCTGCGATGTCCCCACGCGCTGCGGAGCCGCTGCGCCCGTGCGTTGTCCCGCGAAATTGGATTGTTTGGCGTGCCCCTTTACATCATCAAGGCTTACACGGCCCGCCGGATCGCTCGCCCGCACCTGGCTAAGGTCGACGCCGATTTCGCGCGCGAGTCGTCGGACGGAAGGCGAAGCGGCAACAGGTCCGCCACCCCCGCGAGTCTCTTGTTGTGCACGCGGCTCTTCATCCGAGGGTTCTTCCGTTTCTTCTTCGGATTCCTCGGGTTCCGGTTCCTCAGGCTCGGCGTCGTCGTGGGATGCCGCGGGCTTGCGCGCATCCGCCGGACGAGGCGTTTCCTTCCGCGCGGGGGTTTCCTCTTGTTTAGCGGCCTTCGCCGGTTTGGCCGCCTCGACGGACTTCGTTGCCGGCGCGGGTTTGCCCTTTGCTTCCTTGTTGGCTGCGGCCGCGCCTTCCGAAACTGTGATGATCACATCGCCCACGCCGATCGTCTGGCCGTCCGACACGCGAACTTCCGCGACGGTACCCTCCACGGGCGTCGGCACTTCGACCACCGCCTTGTCCGTTTCCACCTCGATGATCGCTTGATTCTTGGTGACCGAATCGCCCTTCGCGACGAGCACCTTCGCGATCGTCCCCGACGCGATGTTCTCACCCAGTTCGGGCAGCGTTACGTTCGTGGCCATGAAAACGATTCCTAGAGATTAGACCGACATCGGGTTCAACTTGTCGGGATTGATTTCGAGTTTCTTAATCGCTTGCGCGACCTCCGCCGGCTTGAGTTTTCCTTCTTTTGCAAGCGCCGAGACGGTGGCCAGCGTGATGTAGCGATAATCGACCTCGAAATAATCGCGCAGCGCCTCGCGCGTCTCGCTTCTGCCATAGCCGTCCGTG
>JBGTJY010000744.1:0-1950 GCA_041744855.1 Candidatus Hydrogenedentales bacterium | reverse complement strand
CGTCATCAACCTGTTCCTCGATTTTTTCGAACAGGCGAGCACGCTGATTCTCGGCGGGTTTTTGGCGATCCTCAACCAGGGCACTTGATGCCTTCGGGCTCGGGAGCGCTATTTCTCCCGAAACGACAAGCCGTTCTCTTTAAGCGCGTGTCGAAGTTGTTCTAACGCGTTTCTGCCGATGCCGTGCAGGGCTGCAACTTCGGCTTCTGTCGTACGCGCTAATTTTGCGAGCGTGTCGATTCCGGCCTCCGCGAGAGCTCGGCGGGCGGGCGCGGCGAGTTTCGCGGGAATTCCGGGGAAGTCGATTTCCGTTCCGCAGTCCTCGGTCTTTGCCTCCGATCTTCCACTCGATTTTTGGTCTTGGCGCATATCGAAATTGCCCTGCGGTGACTACGATTCATCCGTGCCCGCAATGATGCGCCGCGTTCGCCGATAGCTCCAGCCACCCGCGGCAAGCGTAGCAACGCCGAGGACACCCCCCGCGTAATCTGCTGCCTGAATCGCGTGAGAGTCGAAGAACTTCACAGCGGACCCGGCGACGATAAACAAGGCGAGAGTCGTGCGCGCGTAGGCCAGCAGGGTGCGCTCGTTGGCGAGCTGCGTGCGCAGGACGTCGAGCCTTTGGCCGTGAGTTTCAGCGTTCCCCACGGACGATATCTCTTAGGCTTTGCAGGTCACGCGACATAAATGCGCTGCGCGTCCCGGAGTATTTCATCCCGGGCAATCCGATCTGACTTTTCGAGCGCAGATCGTTCTACGATGTCCACGTCGCGCCCGACCAACTCTTCCAATTCCAATTTCAACTTGACTATGCCGAATAGAGTCCATTTCGCGTCATCGGCAAACACGACAAGCAGATCGATATCGCTCTCCGGACCAAAATCCTCCCGCAACGCGGATCCGAACAGGCTTGCCTCGACGATGCGCCACTTCACGCAAAAGTCGCGGAATCGATCGGCGGTCAATCCCATTCGAGTTGCCGCTTCCTCAAGACTCATCGCGCGATTCTCCGCTCGGATACGTTTATCCGACCAATTCTCACAGATACCGCGAGAGAGCGTCAAACGATAGCCGGATTCGATTTGTCGAGAACTCGCGAAAATTGGAGGTTTTCACGGCGAAATGTCAGAATCTAGTTAGGAGGCATAAAGAAAACCATGCCCATTCGTCGCGCTTTCATCGGTTGTTTCGCCTTAGTTGTTGCCGCTTGTACCGGCGTCGGTCAGGAGCCGCCCCCTCCCGAGAACGCCGCCGCAGAGATATTGCTCCTGTTGGAGCAGTTGCAAGGGAATCCCGCGACGCTCGAAGCGGTGCGGGGTGAACTGCAGACCCGCATCGATGCGGCGAACGCGGCGGTGCAGACGCGTGCGGAACGCGGCGTAGCGATCGAAATGCGGCTGGAAGACTTGAAGGTCGAGATCGGCACGCAGCGCGAAGAGATCGCGGCGCGTCAGCGCGAAATCGAATCGCTTGAACAGCAAGCTAAGGCACTTGAGGAGCAAGCCAAGGCGCTCGCCTCGGAACTCGAAGCGGTCCGCGCGGAGGGCGAGGCGGCGACTGCGGCATCGCCCGCGTTGGAACGCACGTTAAAACTGCTCGACGCGATTGCTACAACGCTTCCAGAGAAGCCGGCGCAACCGGCAACCGCTGAGGTCGCGGCTGTGCCTGCGAAACAATCCGCGGAACTCACCGCCGAACAGCAACAGTTTTTCGAGAAGCAAGTCCTCGCGACGCTGGCCGCTAACTGTTTCAAATGTCACGGCCCCGATGAACAGAAGTCCGGCATGCGGCTCGATTCGCTTGCTGGAATGTTGAAAGGCGGCGAGCACGGCCCGGCGATTGTTCCGTTCAAGCCGGCTGAAAGCCGTCTCGTGACCGCAATTCGCCGCGAAGGCGAACTGAAGATGCCGCCGGAGACTCCGTTGAACGCGGACGCGATCGAGGTCCTCA
>JBGTJY010000743.1:0-2004 GCA_041744855.1 Candidatus Hydrogenedentales bacterium | reverse complement strand
CGCCAGCGATCGTCGATTCACCGACGACAATACCTGAATTGCTAATGCGATACGGCGTGGTGCTGCGCGGAACGCCGTCTTCGATAGGCAGACCGCCGATGTTGTAGATAACACCGTCAACGTACATGAACGTCACGTGCGGCCCGCTCACTTCCCCGAGCTTGGCCTTGCCGACAATCACGCCGCTGTCGTTGATGCTGACCGCCGTGCTTCCGACGGCGCCCACGAAGATTGAGTCCGGCAGTATCTCAAAATTCTCTCCCGGGTATGCGATAGCCGCGTGGACCGGAGTTTGGGGCGTGGATGTAGCGCCGACCGTGACGCCGAGATTATTGATGTCGAACGCAGTGCTCGTTGGCGGCGCGATCGCGCCCAAATCCTCCAAGATGCCGTCATGCCAGCGGATCGCATGACTGACGGAGTCATTGAGCTTGGAGTAACCGATGATGTAACCGTCATTGTTAATGCCGAAGCCGTATGAGCCATGTACGCCGGGTGTGCCGAGCGTGCCCAACTGCGTAAAGGTGCCGTTGTCCCAATAAAAGGCCATGTCGGTGCCATTCGCGGGGTTCGCCACGCCCGTTATCTGGCCGAAATCGTTGATGTCGTAAGCAATGCTATTGGTGCCGCCGAGTGTGCCGAGGTCCGTCAACACTCCGTTCTGCCAAAGAAACGCGTGATGAACGCCGTTGCCGTCGATATCAGACTGGCCGACGATCTGCCCACTGTTATTGATGCTGTACGCGGCGCTCGAGGGGCCGCCTAGAGTGCCTAGGTCGGTAAACGCGAACGCGCTAGGGACCCAGCGATTCTCAAGCGCTTCCACCGATAGCCGCGTGAAACCGCGGCGTTTTCGGTCAAATCGGCTTTCAGTTTTGGAGAAGAGCTTCCGTCGCGCCTCGTGCCAAGTACGAGTCGTCGTCATCAATCAGACCTCCGAATCGGGAATGCCAAGGAACGAGCTCCCTAGAAACTGGGGAACATCGAGATGACCCATGCTGAACCGCCCTCATTTCATCCATCGTGCTCGGCGCAATGCAACGCGTCACCATGCCGAGCCGGTAACACTTAACACGGTTTCCTCCGCCGCCAAAGGAATCTCCCTCTTCCTTCAGCCGGTCATCACGTAATTGCCGATGACATTGGCGGCCACCCAGCCACCAAATCCGAGTGCGACGGCACCGAACAGAAAACGCCGGAGGTGTGATGCGTTGGCTGGTTGTCCATCGGCCGTTTGGGGATTATCGCCTTGGAATTCCAACCATCGGGCGAACAAGAGGGCAGCTAGCAGAATAAGGAAGGCAAAGTCAGGCCCTGTCAGCCAACCGTTGCCGGTCTTGATGATCAGCACCGCCATCAAGACGAGCAACAGTGGGCCGAGCATTATCCAATACACACGACTGACCAGAGTCAAAACAGGATAGTTTGTTTGATACGACATAGTTTCTTATCTCCTTTGGGGGACATCCGGAGGCAACGAGCTAATCCCCGGGTGTGCGTTCGTAGACAAATCGGATTAACGACACCGGCCGCTGTTCATACAAGCGGAGCAACGCCTGGACGAAAGTCGCGATCTCGGGGGTCCGGGCCGCGAATTGGAACGACGCTCCGTCCGGATGCGGATGGCTTGCAACCAGCCCGCGCGATTCCGCAATTGCCAGATGGGCAACCATCGCTGTCACGTCGATTTGAAGTTCCTTCGCCAAATCGGCAGGCGTCGGATCGTTGCCGAGAATGCGAAGTGCCTCCAGTTGATCGATTGAGTCAATGTTGGTTTTCACAAATGCCCTGAGTTCTGCTGAAAACACATGTTCGCGCCTATTTGGTTCTGGATCGGTCACTGTCGCCACGTTCGCACGCAAATCTCTGTGCAATGTGCGGCGCTACGGGCAACGGTGACCGAAGCAGTCAACGCAATTTGCGAGGCGACGAATACAGCGAGGATGGGCGGGAGGAAGAGTCACCAGCCACCGCTGGTGGTAATGAAGAGCTTCAAGAACAGCT
>JBGTJY010000742.1:0-3440 GCA_041744855.1 Candidatus Hydrogenedentales bacterium | reverse complement strand
CGACGTGGTCGAGGACGTCTGCGGCGTCGATGATCTCGATGCTGGCGAGTTCGCTCGCGGCGAATTTCGCGAAGGTGTCGTCATCCATGGACCAGAGTTCGTCGCCTTCGTTGCAGAAGTATTCGAGGCCGAGCCAGACGGTGTTTGGGTCGCGGACCATGTAGGGGCTCCAGTTGTTGAAGATTTGGAGGCGGCCGAGTTTTACGTCGCGTTCCTGGATGTAGATCCAGTTGTCGGGGATCAGGTTTACCGCGGAGGACGCGGCGTTCTGGTCATGCTGAGCGGCAGCGAAGCATCACGCTTTTCCCGTCGCGGCGTCACACTCCGAAGGAGATGCTTCGCTCCGCTCAGCATGACTGGCACGGGCGGCGCTTGCGGTCTCTTGCTTCGAACATTTCAACTCGCGGACTAGGAGACCCACGGTGATGAAGTCTCGGTAGATTAGGTTGTTGGCGACTTCTTGGACGGATTGAGGGACGACGTTGCCCATGGCGTTGATGAGGTCTTTGATGGGCATCGTCGAGAATGCGTAGTCGGACCGGTAGGTTTCGATTTCGCCGGTGTCGAGGTTTTTCGCGTGGACGGCAGTGATGCGATCGCCCGCGCGATCGATGCCGATTGCGGCGCGCCGCAAGTGGATTTCGCCGCCGCGGCTTTGGACTTCGCGCGCGACTTCTTCCCACATTTGGCCCGGGCCGAATTTTGGGTAGAGGAATTGTTCGATGAGGGAGGTCTCGGTGTCTTTCTGCGCGATGTCGCTGGGCTTTGGGCGGAGTTGCCGGGCGGCGTGGATTAGGGCTTTGGTGATGGAGAGGCCTTTGATGCGTTGCGCGCCCCACTCCGCGCTGATTTTGTTGCAGGGGACGCCCCATACTTTTTCGGTGTAGCTCTCGAAGAAGGTTTTGTAGAGTTCGCGGCCGAAACGATTGACGATGAAATCTTCGAGGCTGCGTTCGTTGCGGATTGGGAACGCCATCGCGCGAAGGTAACTGAGACCGATGCGGAACGTTCGGATGGGGCCGAGGTTCAGTAGCGTCGCGGCGCTGAGCGAGATGGGGTAACTGAAAAATTTGCGGAGGAAATAGATGCGCGAGGTGCGTTCGCGCACGAGCATGACGCGGTCGGTGCCATCGGGATCGGGGCCGGACGCATCGTGGAGCGCGCGCGATTGTTGTTGATAGGTGATGTTGCGGTGGCGGCCGTTGAGCGATTGCACGGGCAGGCGCTGGGTCCACCATTCCATGACGCGATCGCTCTTGGAAAAAAAGCGATGACCGCCGATGTCGATGCGATTGCCTTTGTAGTTAACGGTGCGGGAGAGCCCGCCGAGCGCGTCGGATGCCTCGAGAATAATCGGGCGAATGCCGGTGCGTTCGAGCAGCTCATAGGCGGCGGTGAGGCCGGCAGGTCCCGCGCCGATGATGATGGCCCGCTCTTCCCCCATGGTTCCCCCGAACTTGAAGACGCCAGGGCCACTCAGGAGAGTGGCGTTCCCGGGGCCTATTCTGCCATGAGCCACTCAGGAGAGTGGCGTTCCCGGGGTAGCGATCGCAACCTGGAGGGACGAACCGCGATTTAGACTGCGGTCGGAATGGAGTCCGACGGGGCGGACTGGGCGTGGGCGGTGCGGATTGCTTGCACCAGACGGCCGCTGGGCGCGTCCTTGGTGATGTAAGAAATGGCGCCGACGGCAAGCATGGCATTCATGGTGGCCTCGTCGTCGTTGACGGATAGTCCGATCACTTGGACGCCCGGGAACTCGCGGTGGATACGGCGGCAGGCGTCAATGCCGTTGAGCTTGGGCATGTTCACGTCCATCAGGACGACGTCCGGTCGGAGGTTCTCGACCTCGGCGATCGCCTCGGCGCCGTCCGCGGCGACGCCGACAATTTTTAGCGCGTCGTCTTCGCGAATGATTGAGACGAGACCTTCGCGCACGAGGTGGTGATCGTCGACGACCAGCACGCGGATGCGGTCCGTGGCGCCGTGCGACGCGCGGGTCGCGGATGCGTCGTGCGTTGTGGCCGAGCCATCGCTGCCCTCCAGCGCTTCCGTATCGTGGCCGTTGCCAGTCGGCACGGCGATGCGAATGCGCAGGCCACCGGCATCGGGAATTTCCAGATCGACGTTGCCGCCGAGGACGCGAATTCGTTCCATGATCGAGCGAAGGCCGAATCCCGTGCCGTTGGATCGCGGGGCATCCTGCACGCCCGCGCCGAGTCCCGCGCCGGTATCCGACACGGAGAGATCGATTGTGCCATTTCGGCGGCGCAGGGTAAGTTGGGCGCGATTTTCACCCGAGTGTTTCTTCACATTGAAGAGTAGTTCGCGGGCGCTTTCGTAGAGTAGATAGCCCACCGCTTCGCTCGGGGAGGCGATCCCTTCTTCAATATCCGCGTCGATCTGCAATTCGTGAACACGCGTGATGTCGCTCACGAGGGACACCAGCGCCTGCGACAAGGTGCCATGCGTGAGGATGGGTGGACTCAGATCGATCGTGACCATGCGCGTCTGATCGATGGCCTGGCACAGGAGCTGATCGATCTGCTCGGCCTGATCGACCTGGGTCTCGGCGCTCATCGACATCGCCAAGCGGCGAATCTTCAGCAACGCGGAAGCAAGGACGTGCTGGTGATCGTTGTGAAGCGCATCCGCGAGACGTGCGCGTTCGCGTTGTTCCGCGGTGAGTAGCTCGATCGCGAGGCGCTCGAGTTGTTCCGCGCGGCGGCGCACTTCGGCAGTCCGCGCCACCACCTGCGATTCCAGTTGACGCGTCAAGTCCTCGAGGCGAAGCTCGGCGTTCTTTCGCTCCGTGATATCGACCAGCAGGTTGAGCGCGCCGATCATTTCGCCGGCGTCGTCGAACAGCGGAGTCGGGAGCGGCATGAACGGGATGCGCGTGCCGTCGGGACGCTCGGCGATCCCTTCCTGGCCGCGAATCGGTCTGCGTTGCTTGATGGCTTGGGCCATGGGGCACTCGGCGTGGGCCATCGGCGTTCCGTCGGGCCAGAAGAGCTTCCACGAGCCACACCATTGGTCGTCGGGGATACGGGGACGATATCCCCAAAGTTCGACGGCGGGTTCGTTGTAATAAAGGATGCGGCCGTCGGCGTCGGTAACGTAGAGCGCCGCGGGAATGGTTTCGAAGAGGGCGCGCCAATCGGTTACGGGGAGTGCCGAGGCGTTCGGCGACGGAGCTGGGCCCGCACGGCATTCGCGGTTTTTGGGGCGGCGAGCTGATTTCACGTCATTGGTCTTCGCTTGTTGGGGCAATGGATTGCGCCTATCGTTGGGCTATTGTGACGGGGATTTGGCGCGGTTCAAATCAGGGTAAACCCTGAAGTTGCTCCGAATTGGCCCACGGGCGACCTAATAATCCGGATTTTTACCCTATTATCATCCCGTTTGCGAATATAAACCTTGACGATCGATTTTTCGTC
>JBGTJY010000741.1:0-5925 GCA_041744855.1 Candidatus Hydrogenedentales bacterium | reverse complement strand
CGATCCTCACCGGCGCGGGCAACGTCTTTTCCGCGGGCCTCGACCTCATCGAAGTCTACAGCTACGACGAAGACACCCTCGCGCATTTCTGGCGCACGTTTCATCAAGCCGTCGTGCAGATGGCCGGATTTCCGAAGCCCCTCATCGGCGCGGTGAATGGTCACGCGCCCGCGGGCGGTTGCGTCTTCGCGATGTGTTGCGACTATCGCGTGATGGCCGACGGCGATTTCCGCATCGGCCTCAACGAAGTCCCCGTCGGCATCGTCATGCCCTATGCGCTCGTGCAGTTGACGCGATTCGCCGTTGGCGATCGCAAAGCCGAACAGATGCTGCTCAACGGCCACCTCATGAGCCCGCACGAAGCCGCCGCCTTCGGTCTCATCGACGCGCATTGCTCGCCCTCGGAGCTTTTGATCTGGGCCGAAAATCACCTCACGCGATGGCTCAGCACGCATCAAGACGCGTGGCGCGGCACAAAGCAGGCCACGCGCGCACCGCTGCTCGACGCGCTCAACCTCACCCTCGAACAAGGCTACGGCGCGATGCTTCGCGAATGGTGGTCCGCCGATAGCCGACAGCGCATCGGCAAAACGATCGAAGGAATCCGCGCGGGGAAGAAGGCGCCACAAGCTTAACGCGCCCGCGCGAAAGTACGCCGCACCGTCATTCCTGCGAAGGCAGGAATCCCCCACCTATTCCACAGACTTCGACCGGTATCCCGCTGTTCGTCACCGCGTCACGTTCCCCACTTCGACCACCAGCGAAATCTCTCCCGCCAACTTCGGAATCACCCGAAACCTTCCGGGCCCGTCGAACAATTCGAACGCCAACTGAGGCGCGCGATTCGTGGTAACGCGGCGAATAGGTACGCCCGTATCCGCGTTCTGGACGTCGAAGCTGAACGTCGCGCCGGGCGTAAAACTTTTCACGCGCCACGTCAATTCCCACACCTCCGTGTCGATGTTCGCCACGAGCGGCGCCGCGACGTTCACGATTTCGTAGGTCTCCACCGGAAGGAATTTCGTCTGGGGCTGATACTTCTCCTTGATGGCCCGGTCCAGCGTGTCCAGCCGTGACAACGCTTCGCTCAGCCGCCGCTCCTGACTATTCGCCATTTGGCCCGCCGCGCGCGTTCGCGCCTCGGCTTGCGCGCCGAGCGATTGAATCGCCGCCTGCTCCGAGGCGAGGTAGCCGATCGCGCCCCGATGTTGGTCGCGTACCATTTCGTGCTCGATGGAGACCCCGACGGCTTGTTGTTGAAGGCGATAAACATCGTCCTCCACGCGATTCGAAAATTCCCACGCGATGTATTCGCTCGCGTCCGCCGCGGAGCGCCGCTGCGTCGAGATCGCCACTTGCCGATTCTGCACGGCGCCGTTCAGCATGCCCATGTTGAATACGAAATCGGGATCGTTGTAGAGCTCGCCGAGACGCGCCGACTCGATATTGTTTTGCTCCGCGATCGCAGCCTGCTGTTCTTGAATCTGCCGGTTGTTCTCGTCGAGCAAACGCTGCGCCTCGGCGATCGCCTCCTGGCTCGCCGCGATGCGCATCTGGTTTTCGACGCGCGCCGCGAGCAAATTCTGCTCGTGATATTGCCGCACTAACTGTCGATATTCCTCGGGCAGCGCGCTCCATAAACGGAATTGCGCGTCAAACTCCGCCACGCGGCGCAGTTCGCGTTTCGCCGTGAAACTCTGAATCGTCTCTTCCGGCTCCGTCCGTTTCGTTTGCGTCGCCGCTGGCGCCTCGGCGGGATCGTCCGCCTTTCTCCAAATCCCAACGCCCGCCGCTTTCGCGGCCAGCTCGAGTTCCTTGTAACGCGTGTTGTCCGACGCCGTAACCGAATCGAGCCGCGCGAGACCCTGTTCCAGCATCAATTCATTCAGCACCACGCCACGGGGCAGAACGATCTCGACGTATTTCAGTCCAACGAGCACCTTCAACGGTCTCACTTCTACTTCGTCGCCACCGGCCGTCGTCGCCACGAACTCCTTCGCGAGTTGCCCGTCTCGCGAGCGAGGGTCGTCGATCACGAGCCCGTACAGCGCGACCAATTGCGAACCATCCGGCGTGGCGATCCGCAGTCCATCGCCCGCGACCTGCTCGATCCGCGCGCGAAACGACTCCTGCCCCGCCGCCGTGCTCGCGAGACACGACGCAAGGATCGCTGCAATCGAAAACGAGCGAATCATTGAATCCGAATCTCCAAAGCTGCGCTTAGAATAGCGCCTCCGTTACCGCGATGGCGATCGCGGACTCGTCATCGCGACGAGGCAGCGGAGCGATGCCCCAACGTCGGTCGCGGTTTCGCCGTCAGGTCAAGGTGAGCAGTAGACTGCAATTACGCTTCGCGGTCTCGACTACGAACTTTCGCATCTCGCCGTACGTGCTGAGGAACGCAGTTAGCGACTGCTCCGCCTCCATCGGATTCTCCGCATCCGGCGCCTGGTAAATCTCCGCGTCGGCCATCGCCTTCGGATCGTAACGCTTGGCGAGTTCATCGACGGTGATCGACTCGAGATGCGCCGCCATGTCCGCTACCCGGCGCGCGTCAAACAACCGCGCCTCCCCATACCCGCTGTCCGTGTGCGACAACACAACACCGCCGTCCACCAAAAATCCCTGCGGAAACGGCGCTTCATCCGCCGAACCCGTCAGCAAAAAGTGAATCCCGTGCCATTCCTTCTCGAGGCACAAGCGGTTTTCCGGCGCAACCTCGGGCAATGGACGCTCCAATCGCGGCTCGCTCACAAGCCACCGCAACCACCAAGGCGGCTTCCGCTCAGACACCGGCGCAGCCTCAGGCGACCATTCAAGCACAGCGCGCGCCTGGGCATCGTCGATGCGGTAGAGATCGAGAATCATGCTCATGCCTAGCGACCAATTGCCACCCTTAGGCTCCAGGTGACGTCATTTACCGGGAATAGCACTGCACATGACAGCATGTCGTAACTATTGCCGTAGTTCGTAGACTTCCACGACCACCGCGACGTGCCCGGAACTATGAGGAGTTACTCTAAATTCACCCGGACCGTCCAGAATTTCGAATGCGTCATAGGGAGTGCGATTCGTAGAAATGTGTTGTATCGGGCGCGTTTCTGCCGCATCCTGAATTGAAAAATTGAATTTCGCATCTCCTTCGACTGACAAAACATACCAACTAAGTTGCCAAAGATCGGTGTCTAGCGTGATTCTAAACGGCGTATCTTCGTTCGAAAGCTCAAAACGTCCCGCGATTTCCAATTCTGTCTGAGGTTGATATTTTTCCTCGATCGCTCGATCGAGAATTGCGGTACGAGCACGGCTTTCGCTCAACCTGCGATCCCGACTTCCAACCATGAATGCCGCGGCGCGCTCCATACCTACCGCGCGTGCGCCAATAGCGTTTATCACGTTGCGTTCGGAGCTCAAATAGCCAATTGCATTGCGATGCTGTTGTCGAGCCGACTCATATCGCGCGGAAACGCCTGCGGCCTGCTGACCAACGCGATTCAAATCGCTTTGCGTCTTGTATGCATATTCATTTGCTAAGATCCCCGAAATCCTCGCCGAATATAATTGGCCCGTTGCGACTTCCGCGTTGTAGTCCTCGACGAAGCTGTTCATCATGCTCGAGTTCCACTGAAGATCGAAGTCGTCGTAAACTTCCGACAAAGTCCAGGCTTCTGCGGCGCTGGCGCTTGCGATCGCGTCTTGTCTTTGCCGAATCCGACTTGAATTCTCCGCGAGCATTCCTTCGGCATCTGTTACGGATTGTTCACGTGTCGTGAGCAAACGATCGTCCGATTGACGACGGCGGAGATGGGACTCAAGTTGTCCAATGCGAATGGCCTCACGAACGTTCTCCGGAAATGTTCGCCATATCCTAAATTGCGCATCAAATTCGGCGATTTGGCGCAATTCCCTCTTGGCGTTGTATTCAGCGAGGGATTTGTCAGAATCGGTTTTTTTTGGAACAGATGGAGCATTCGGAGTATCCGTGTTTCTTTCCCATAGGCCCATGCTCGCATCTCGTGCGCCGCTCTCCAGCAGCCGATATTTCGCGTCATCATGGGCCGTGACAGAGTCAATTCGAGCAAGGCCTTCTCTCAATAAAAGCTCGTTCAGCACCTCCCCTGAGGGAAGCGTGACTTCGACATATTGAAGCCCTTCCAAATTTTTCAGACGCCGGAAAAGAACTGTTTGTCCGCCGATGATCTCAGTAACTAGTTCCTTCGCGCGCTGAGCATCGCGCACACGAAAATCGTCGATCACGACTCCATAGAGCGCGACCAACTGCGGACCGTCAGGACCGACGATTTTGATGCCATCTCCACGCACGACTTGATCGACGTACGCTTCGAAGGGTTCCTGGCCGTCTACAGGCGCGCCCAGCGAAATCAGGATCGGAATCAAGAACTGCCAAGGGAATTTCATAGCCGGCGCTCCGCACAATGGTAGAGGATACTAACGGGCCACTCTACTTACGCGCAAGCCTAAAAAAGTTAGTCTCAGAACATCGGAAAACAGTTGACAAAGCGCCTCTAGCCCTTAGGCGGTTTGAGGAAACCAAAGCTTCGTCGACCAACACTGAACCGTGTCTTTGACACCCTCCCCAACGTGTGGTAGCATGCTTTTTGCTCAATACGTACTCAAGCTTTTCCCGCGCTAGACGGGGAACTAGCGGTGCCTTGGGCCGGGCTAGACGATGGGCACCCGCGAGGCGTGTTCGATGCGACTCGTTGTATCCGAGCGCAGCGCTTGGACCCACTGTAGCGGGGCCGGTCCGCCTCCACCATTGGCTGTTTAAGCCAAGCCGTAGCCGCCAAAGCGAATCGCGAACAAACCCCACCGGACGATTCGGCCCCACCCAATCCTCAACAAACACCGAATGCAGCATCGATCGCGTACAATGCTCGAAAATCTGCTTGCTCAGGTACCCCGCATTTCGGATTAAGCTATAATCCTGTTGATACTTGAGCTCAGACTTGGACCTGGACCCATGACCCAAATCACAGCCGAAGAACTCAAGAGCCTCGATTTCAGCCAAATCCAGGGCGATGAACCCATCGCCATTACGTCGAAAGGCCGCGCGGTCGCCGTTCTCCTCACTCCGGAGTTAATGGAGGCGTTCGAAGACTACCTCGAGGCTAGGTCCGTCGAACGGGAAATCCAAGCCGCCGAGATCGAAGGAGCCATCCCCTGGAACGACGCCAAGAAGCAACTGGGGATTTAAGAGCGCCTGCCGCGCGTGCCCTACGACCTCCAGATCGCCCGGCCCGCGGCGAAAGATATCGCCTCGCTCCCGGTGGACGTGCGCGATAGAGCGGTCGCGGCTATTGAGGCATTGCCGGAGCAACCGCGCCCCCCGGGGGTGAAAAAGCTGCGAACCGAGCGCAACGCCTATCGAATTCGGGTTGGTGAGTATCGAATTCGATATCTCATCGACGATCATGCGCTGCGCATTACAATTGTCGCCGTGAAACATCGCAGAGATATCTATCGCTGACTTTCGTTGCGCGCGGACCTTTTGACACCCCCTCCAACGTGTGGTAGCATGACTTTTGCTCAATACGTACTCAAGCTTTTCCCGCGCTAGACGGGGAACTAGCGGTGCCCTGCACTCGCAATCCGCTTTAGCGAGGTCGAATTCCCACCCCAGGGCGTCCTATTCTTCAGCTGGTGCGGGGGGATTGGTGTTGAGGGTTGGGTCCTACTCAACGGGATGCTGCCGAACCCGGTCAGATCCTGACGGAAGCAGCCGTAGGTGGATGTTCCCGTGTGCTGTAGGCGTGCCTGGCCTGAGCCAGTCGCCCCGTGGCCGTCCTGGATAGGCCGTTCAAAGGTGGGTGCGCGGGGACTTTTTTCACACTCCAAAGTGGGATAGCCTAGTCATTCTGGACAACGTGGAGAATCTCTTGAGCACCGGGGCGCCGGGTCAGC
>JBGTJY010000740.1:0-3204 GCA_041744855.1 Candidatus Hydrogenedentales bacterium | reverse complement strand
CAACGTGGGCAATTGAATGGCCGTCATCGATACTTCGGCATTCGCGAGCATTTCGGCGCGTTCGTCGAGTCCCAACGTGGATAACATTTCGGTGGTGGCTCTGGCGCCGAGATATTTTTCGAGATCGAGATTGGCGAATTTCGCGAGGAGTTCCGCCTTCTTGATATCGCTTTTATTCTGATTGAGCTGGATGTCGTATGCAGCCTGTGTCTCGATGTAGTTCGCGTAAGCGCTCTCATAGCCCTTTTCTTCTTCGACCTGTTCATCGAGTAGATAGGACTGATCGAGCCGTACGAGCACCTTGCCCTGCGCGACATCGTCCGGCGTTACGAAGTAACCTTCGTCGACGATCTCGAGAATCTTCGTGCCCTCGCGGCCTTCGATCTCGGAACGAATCTCCTGCGATTCGATCGCTTCGGAGGTGCCCCCCGCGAGCACGGTGATATGCAGATCGCCGCGACGAACGGTAAACGTCGTTCCAGCGCTGACTTCCTCTTTGCGCGAGGGGAGCGCGATGTAAATGACGAGGGCGGTAATAGCGATTCCCAAAATCGCGGCGGGCTTAACGAAACGCTTGGGAATTTTGAGGCCGCCTTGGGCGGCTTCTTTATTGGCGTGCTCAGACATTAGTTAACTTCCTCCCATTGGCCATCGTCTTTGACATAGAGGATGCCGAGGTCCCGAAAAAACACAAGGCGCCCGATCGTGTGCGACACAAGCGCGTTGGTTAGGCTGTTTTCCGCATCGATGTAGTCGTTCTGCGCGTCGATTAGGTCGTTTGCATTTCCCCTGCCAAGTTCCTGTTTCAGTTCTTCTTCTTCGACGCGGCGTTCGTTGATTTCGACGCCCTTGACGCTGATGTCGTATTGGCGGCGTTGTTGCTCGAGCGCGCGCAACGCGTCGCGCACGTCGAGGCGTATATTATCCTCGAAAAGCGAGTAATCGCGTATCGAGCGCTCGTGGTTGATGATCGACGCGCGATAGACATTGCGCTCGGCCTTGCGATCGAACGGTAGGTCCAGATCGAGGCCCGCGCTCCACATCGCGCGGTCCCAATCCGGCGAGAAGGGCCGGTTGCCATCTTTGCTTCTCACTTGCCCATCCACGATCAGATCGAGTCCGGGCAACAGCGCGTTCGCCGCGACACGCACTTTGCGCTCCGAGTCCTCGACGGAATCGCGCTGATTGTAGAGATCGAGCCGCGTGGCCAATGCGATCTCGGTGGCTTCGTATTCCGACATGAGCGGATGGATGAGGCCACGTTCGCGCAACGCGAGGAGTTCTTGCACGTCCAGGATCAGGTTCACTTCAATCGGCAAACCGAGCGTTATTTTTAGTGTATCTAGTTGGTTCCGATAGCGCCGAATGGCGTTGACCCAGCTCGATTCGAACGAGAGGACGTTCTGTTCGCTACGGCCCACTGCGGAAGCTGGTTCGCGGCTTTCGTCGTAGAGCGCCTGAGTTCGCGCCAAGTTGCGCCGCGCTCCGTCCAGGCCTCGGTAGGCGTTGCGCACTTCGTCGCGCGCGCTCAGCACGCCGTAGTACTCCTGCGCGATGCGCACCGCGAACACCTTGCGGAAACGCGTGAACGTGCGCAGTTGGTACAGGAGGTCGCGTTCGGCCTGCGTCAAATTTTCGATCGTGACGGCGCGTCCGCCTCCGCGCAGGAGCGGTTGAACGAAAGTTCCCGAAAGGACCGATACGGCACTTTCGCGTGGATCGCCTGTCAGGAACCGGAGAAAGTTCGACGTGAGCGTGAGCGCAAGCCGGCCCCCGGATTTGAGCAGGTAGTCGACACCGAAAACCGTAGTGCCTGAAACGCTCCGCTCGTTATGTATCTCAAGGTCAGTCGTGTCCGCGCCTGTGACGGCTGTCGCCTCGGCGATGACCTCTGCGGATTGTATGAATAAGTCGGCGGGTTGTCCCGTCAAAGTTTCGATCGCGGCGGCAACTCCTGGAGAGTTATCAAGGAAAGCGCCGAGGGCGTTGTTCGAGATTTCGTCCCGCGTTGTCCGCGAGTATTCTCCCGCGGCGGCGCCGAAGAAAATCGGGTCGAATTCGTGCCTATCCAACGTGAGGCTGAGCGCCTGCAAGTAGAGCGACTCTTTCGAATTCTGGTAGTCGCGGCTATATCGGAACGCGATCGAGAGCGCCTTCTCGAGCGACAGAATGTATGCGTTGACTTCGCGAACGGCCACATCGCCCAGGTCTTCGGCGATGATCTGGTTGGTGGGAAGCGTTTCGATTTCCGGCGGCGTGGCCGGGGCGTCAATCGTGAAGTCCTGCGGCATCCCCGCGACTTCAGGGGTTTTCTGGTCGATAGCGGCGTACACTTCTTTGTCCGCTGACTCGCGGTAGTGGGTCGTCGAGCACCCGGCGAAAATAGACAGGAGCGCACTGGCCGAGACCAGCGCCGTCCAGGTGGGTACCTGTGGCCACCATGCAGGTGCTCGCCCGCTCCAAGCGGGCCGACGCCCGGCAAAAACAGTGCGCAATCGCTTCATTGTCAAGTGGTTAAGCATACTTCCCCGTCACCCGAATCGACGAAACCGGGCGCATGGGGGCAGGCTCCTCGAAGACCAGAGCCTGTGCGCCACTCTTCCGCTTGGCAGACCCAAGGTTAGACACCGCGGGCCCACGTAAAGTTCCGTCTTACGGATAGTTATGACGAATTCGCCCTGAGCCGCTCAACTCCCGAAACTCCGCGGCCTGCCCTAGCTTTTGGCCCCGAAATGGACCCGCGTTTCCTGGACGTCCCGGGCAATCTGCTCAATCAATGCATCGACGGAAGGAAACTTCCGCTCCGGGCGAATACGCCGGTGGAACACGATTTCGATATCCTCTCCAACGATGTTCCGGTCGAAATCGAGGACATGTGCCTCGATCGTCACGTCCTCGTGGCGAATGGTCGGCGCAATCCCGATGTTGACGGCGGCGGGATACGCGTGGCCGCGGAGGATGACCTCGGCCATATACACACCCTGCGCGGGCACGGCGCTGTGCTTCGGCTTGTCGTTCGCCGTGGGGAATCCGAGCTTGGCGCCGATCCCGCGCCCCGCTGTGACCGTGCCCGTCAGGCTGTACTTTCTCCCGAGGAAGCGCTCCGCCTCGGGCATATCGCCTTCGAGTATCAGTTCGCGAATCAACGTGCTGCTCACGCGCTCACCGTCGATCACCAACGGGGGAATTTGCTGGACGGTGAAT
>JBGTJY010000739.1:0-4017 GCA_041744855.1 Candidatus Hydrogenedentales bacterium | reverse complement strand
AGGGACGCCGCCCGTCGCTCTATCATCGGAAGCGGTTCACCATCACCAAGGACTGCACCATGAATCAACCATCCGGACTTGCTTGTCTAACTATTTTTGCAATTGCGATCGGTTCCGAAGCGTGGCCGCAATCTGGTCCGGCGTTTGTCACGCAAGAGGAACTCCTGAAAGGCCACCGCGGCGATCCAACGACTTGGCCGATGTATGGCGGCAGCTACGATCAGATGCGGTTCAGCGACCTCGACCAAGTCAACACGGAAAACGTCAAGGACCTCAAGCCCGCGTGGACGTTCCACACCCAGGTGTACAACTTCGCATCGGGCTACCAAACGACGCCAATTGTCCATGGCGGCGCGATGTATCTTTCGACCCCGCGTGTCGATCGCGAGCAGTGGGTAATCAAGATCGACGCGCGGACCGGGAGAGAAATCTGGCGCAAGGGTTTCGAGCAGGGGGCTGCGCGATACTGCTGCGGGCCGAACAATCGCGGCGTCACGCTGTACGAAGACAAGGTGTACCTCGGCACGCTCGATTCGCGCTTGATCGCGATGAGCGCGGAAACGGGCGATACGATTTGGGAAACGCAGATCGCAAATGGGATGGAGGGCTACAGCCAGACCAGCGCGCCGCTGGCGTTCGACGGCAAGATCATTCTCGGCACTGCCGGCGGCGAGTACGGCATTCGCGGATTTCTCAAAGCGTTCGACGCGCAAACCGGCGCGCTACTTTGGACGTGGTACACGATTCCGTCGCCGGAGGAAGGCGGCTGGTATGGCAATTGGGTCGAGAAGGCGCCAGGGCTCGGCATCAGCCTGGGACGCGACATCGCGCAAGAGAAAGCGGATGTCGAGAAGTATCCCGACGCGTGGAAAAACGGCGGCAATCCGATTTGGACGACGCCGAGCCTCGATCCGGAGCGCCGCCTGATCTACGTGACGACGGGCAATCCCGGCCCGGACTACGACGGATCGGTGCGTCCGGGCGACAACCTGTGGGGCGATTCGGTGTGCGCGATACGGGTGGACGACGGCACAATGGCGTGGGGCTTTCAGTATTGCCCGCACGATAATTGGGACTACGACGGCGGCTGCCCGCCCGTTCTGTTCGACGCGAAGATCGATGACGCAACAGTGCCCGCCGTGGGCGTGTTCACGAAGCTCGGCGTATTTTATTTGCTAAATCGCGTGACGGGCGAACTTATTCGCGTGTCCGAACCGTACGTGCCGCACGACAACATTTTCGCGCGCTTGACCACGGACGGTGTGCTCATCGCGCCCGGCAGCGCAGGCGGGACGAATTGGTCGCCCGCCGCGTTTAGTCCCCAGACTGGCTGGGTCTATTCCGCGAACATCCACTGGCCGATGGTGATGACGACGAATCCGGGACTTGAGTTTCGTCCCGGTGCGATGTACCAAAGCGGCAACGCATCGTTCGGTTCGACGGAGGCAGGGCAAGCGGGGAACGTCTGCGCGATCGATCCAGTAACGGGAAAAATCCAGTGGTCGGCCGCCACGGAATTGCCGATGTTCAGCGGCGTCGTGGTTACCGGGGGAGGTCTCGTATTCGCCGGTCAATCCGATGCGTCGTTCGACGCGTGGGACGCGCGCACGGGTACGCACCTGTGGCAATACAAGACGGAAGCAGGATGCAACGCCGCGCCGATGACGTATCAGCTCGACGGGAAACAGTACGTCGTGATCGCGGCAGGCGGGAGCCGGTATGTGCGGCGCGATAGGGACACTCCGCCGGTGGCGGATGCGATTATTGCGTTTGCGTTGCCGTGATGTGTCAGAGACTTACTCGCTCAATTCGGCGTGTGGTATTCTTAGTCCATAGCCAGTCCGGGCGTGGGAGAACTGCCATGGAAGAAAAATCGAAATCGGAACATCACGATGCATCGATGGATGATTCTTGCGTTGACGATGTCCCCGTAGAGAAACTCTTCGAGGCGGAACTGCGGGCTTACGAGGCCAATCGCGACGCACTCTTGCGAGATTTCGAGAGTGAGTTCGTGTTGATAAAGGGCAACGAGATCGCTGGCACCTACGTATCCAAAACCGATGCGGTTCGCGAAGGATATAAGCGGTTTGGCAACGTCCCGTTTCTTGTCAAAGAGATCGTCCAGTTTGAGGAATCGATCTTTCTACCCTCCAGCCTAATGCAGAGCTAGAAGAGCATGCCGAGTTTCACGCGGCGCGGGATTAACCTACTCCGACAAGGCGCACTACTCGAAGTTCAACTCTCACCGTCTGCAGCCGACTTTTCCAAGAGTCGGTCGAGTGAATCCGCTTTGAGTTCGATCAAGGTCAACGGCATAATCGATACCGGCTCTGCAAGAACGGTCGTTTCTGACGGCATACCTTCCGTACTTGGTCTGCATCCAATGGGGGCCGTTCGAGTGACGACGGCGACGTCCGCCAACGTGCTCTGCCGCGAGTACGAATGCGTAATTCGGCTCGATGGAGGGATGGTATTCAACGGATACGTCGTTGAGGCTCCTCGGGCACCACTTGCGAACGACTCGATCCAATGCGTCATCGGCCGTGATGTCCTCAAATTCGGCGTGTTTATCTACACCGGTTTCGACGACAGTTTCACGTTCAGCTTGTAGTTCGCTCCTTGAACCCCCAACGCAAACCCTGGAAAGTCTCCCTGCACGGCGGCCACAGCGGGGCCTATTGCGATCATGCTACCGGCACGTTGCGCGAAGTGCTTGACGCCGCCGTCGAGTTTGGGTACGCGACGTTTGGCGTAAGCGAACATGCGCCGCGGTTCGAGTCGCGGCACCTGTACGACACCGAGCGCGCGATGGGGTGGGACTGCGCGAAAGTCGAAGAGGATTTCGAGCGTTACGCCGCGGATAGCGCGGAGATCATCTTGGACTATTCGGGAAAGTTGAACGTATTGCGTGGCTTCGAAATCGAAGTCGTTCCCCACGATCGCTATGTCGACGTCATGTCGAACCTGCGCCAACGCCATGCATTCGACTACATCGTCGGCTCGGTGCACTTCGTCGACGATCTCAGCATCGACGGCCCGAAGGAGCTTTTCGAAGAGGCGCTCCGGCAACACGGCGGCCTGGAAAATCTCGGCGTGCGATATTACGAGATGGTCGCGGAGATGGCCGACGGGTTGCGCCCCGAGGTCGTTGGTCATCTCGATTTAATTCGACGCAACGCGCCTTCGAACGAATCCGTGGAAACGCCGAGATTGCGCGCCGCCGCCGAACGAACACTCGATGTGATCGCGCGTTGTAACGGCATTCTTGATTTGAACACCGCCGGCTATCGAAAGGGTCTTGGTTTCCCCTATCCCGCCCCGTGGCTTCTTCGCGCGGCCCGCGATCGCAGTATTGGACTCTGCTTCGGTGACGATAGCCATGGGCCGACACAAGTGGGCGCTGGGATCGATGACGCACGTCAGTATCTGCTCGACAACGGCGTCTCCACCATCGAGGCCCTTGCTAAAAACGCCGCTGGCAACGTGACTCGAGAAACTATCCCGTTGACGGAATAAAAAACGCGCCCCCGATCGCCTGATGCTGGCGATCGGGAGCGCATAACTTGTGGGGTTACTGAACGGCGACCTTGCGCGACTTGGCGCGCTCCGCCTTATGTAGCGTAATCTTCAATACGCCATCGGTCATCGCGGCGTCCACTTTGCCAGGGTCGACGGCTTTGCCGAGCATGAACGAGCGTTTGAAATTCGCCGAAGGGCGTTCGCGGAATCGCAGCGCTCCGTTTTCGCCGTTTGACGCGCGCTTGCCGATGAGCACAAGCTCGTTGTCCTTGATCTCGATTTCGACGCCGTCTTTGGCGACGCCCGGCAATTCGGCTTCGATGCTCACGGCGTCGTTCGTCTCGTAAATATTCACGCGCGGCGTCACAAACCCGTTTGCATTGTCCATGGTCATGTCCTGTCCCTTTCGTGGTGTCCGATCCATCGCACAATTTTGCAGCATGTCGCTAGTCCGCCTTTGCCTATTAGTTCGCGTCGACTTTGATCGTCCGCGGTTTC
>JBGTJY010000738.1:0-5160 GCA_041744855.1 Candidatus Hydrogenedentales bacterium | reverse complement strand
TCCGGCCGTCCAAGCATGGGCGCGTGGTTGCTCTATGGCCTCGGCTGCGAGACGGAAGATTTGCCCGGCTTCGTGGTGATGACTTCCGAAGGCGGCGGACAGGCGCAGCCCATCTCCGCGCGGCAATGGCACAGCGGTTTCCTGCCAAGCCGATTTCAGGGCGTGCAGTTTTATTCGCAAGGCGACCCGGTGCACTACGTCGGCGCGCCGCCGGGATCGACGATCGAGCAGCAACGCGACGTCATCGACGCCGTGCGTTCGCTGAACGAATTGCACGACGAAGTGGTCGATGACCCCGAAATTGCGACGCGCATCAGTCAATACGAAATGGCGTTCCGCATGCAGACGAGCGTGCCCGAATTGGTCGACCTATCCGACGAGCCGCAGCACATTCTCGACCTATACGGCACGAAGGGCGCCGACGGATCGTTTGCGGCGAATTGTTTACTCGCGCGCCGTCTCGCCGAGCGCGGCGTGCGCTTCATCCAGTTGTACCACCGCGGTTGGGACCACCACGGCAACGTAAAAGGCGGCACGGCGATCACCGCAGGCCTCGTCGATCGCGCATCGGCCGCGCTCGTCCACGATTTGAAACAGCGCGGCATGCTCGACGACACGTTGGTCGTCTGGGGCGGCGAATTCGGCCGCACCCCGATGGCGCAAGGCGACGGACGCGATCATCACATCAAAGGCTTCTCGATGTGGATGGCGGGCGGCGGCATCAAGCCTGGCATCACGCACGGCGCCACGGACGAACTCGGCTACAACGCGGTCGACGACGTGGTCCACGTACACGATTTCCACGCGACCATGCTGCAAACGCTCGGCATCGAACACAAAAAGCTCACGTACCGCTTCCAAGGCCGCGATTTCCGCCTCACCGACGTGCACGGAAACGTAGTCAACGCGATTCTTTCGTAACGCCGGGGCCGGGGAAAGCCGACGTGTGCCGTCGCTTGACGGTCTCCATGAGTTTGTCGCTCACGGAGCCCAGCACTTCCCCTGTATAAGGGTCGACATACACGCTGCGAATCGAGTTCTACTTCGTCAGCATCGAAACCGACGCGGACCGGACGGGCGCGGGCGGAGGAAAATAGTTAAGCGCGACCTCGTCCCCCGCATCCTTCTGCGCAGCCTCAAGCAGCGCGGTCGCGCTCAGCGGCGGAGTCGACCGAGGCTCGACGAAGTACCGATCGCGATACAACACCGACTCGATCTGCGTATCGAAGAGATAAATCCCGCCAGTCGCCGAAAGCAAAAGCAAAAAAGGAACGCAAAACAGCCCAGCATAAAAATGCCAGCGCCAGACGGCCTTGTAGAGGGAACCCGATTGCAATGATTTTATGCGTCCTCTCCACTCTCTCGAAGAAATTATTCTGGTTGCACAAACGAAGACCCCGGAACTGTATATGTAAAAGAGGTTTCAGTCGACACGGGCCCATAAGCGCAAAGATTAGACAGGTCTGCATAGAACTCGCTAAGCCGGACTTGTTGGCACCACAAACATGGGTTTGTATACGTCTCCAGACACTCTGCCAGGCGTTCGGTATCTTCATTAAGAGGCCCGTCTGACTCCAATGTAATTGTGTCGCCAGCCCATACCGGATTTGGCCAGTTATCTGTCTCGTGATACAAACCGGTATCTTCAATAAGAACTCCATTGTGAAATATGCGAATGGGAGTTATTCGTCCCCCTCCTGCGCCAGCAATGTCGTAACGCGCCGAGATTCCGAGGATTCCTGCAACCACGGTGCACCCATCGGAGAACTTAATACGAATAACATGATGGCCACGGCGCCACCAACGATTTTCGACCACCAAGGATTGGACGTTTTCCCCGAACGACCACCACGCGAATTCAAAACTTTCTGGATCGTAAGGAATAGTATTATTATTAAGACTCACAGATTCTATTTCCTGTAGTAATACATCTGCTACAATATATACCGATTTGGCACTGGAACCAGAAAGAAATTCGACAAATATCGAAGGTGTAATTGAAAACTTAATTCCTTCATGGGTCGTGCAGTTTTCGCCCTCGCCTTCCCCTTCCCCCTCGCCTTCGCCGGAGTCGACGCCATTGACAGTCACCGTGATCTCTCTTGGCGTTAGGAAACAGGATGCAATGACAAAGGAATCTTCGTAGCTCTCAGTCGGGGGGCGGCCGCTAGCAACGGAAATTACTACGGTTTGATTTTCTTGGAGCGTACGCTCAACGGGCGTAATGAGAAGTAAACTCGCAGGCTTTTGCTGGATTTCCAGAGGCGAAGCGCCGGTACCGGTGTTAGTCAGTTCAAATTCAAAAGCTTGATCACCGTTGATTTCGATTGCGCTCGGTAGGTCGGCAAGCACCGTTCCTTTGTTGCGGAGATTTCGAATTCTTAAGGGCTCCTCGTCGGTGAGAGCGGTGTCATGGAAAGCTAGAATCTGCTCCATGATGGCTGCACTCGTCGAAAGGCCCCGTAAGTAACTGTCAGAAAACGAATGGTTCGTCGCAAAACATAAGGTGCAGAGTTCGGGATCGCCATTCGGAAGACAATCGCTTTCACCGAGGGGATAGGCCAAGCGAGCGATGGGGTCACGACAATGACTCACGCGTTTCTCGGGGAAGTGTTGATCCGCCACGGGACTGCCGACTGAAATCACGCCTACGGACTCGGAATAAGCGCCAAACGCGTCCGGCGGGTTCAGTTCGTCCATTTCGGCGATTGCTGAGCGCGCGAAAAAATTTCCCTGAGAATGGGCGACGACCACGACGGTGCGGCCCTCCTCAACTTCCTCCGTAATCCGCACGCGAAGTTTATCGACATCCCTTTGGATCGCCAAGTTCGGCAGAAGGCTTGGCCACAATCCCCATTCATCGAGTTTTTGCTCCCTGCTTTCGAAGAAATCACTTAGAATCCCGAGGGGCAAGTTACAAGGTACGGACTGAAATGTCGAGCAGAGTGCTCCGTTGATTTCCCGCCACTCCTCGCTCGCCGAAACGTTGTAGACTCCCTTAACTCGATAGGTGTTTCTCGGAAGACTTTCCTCGCTCAACCGCGCTGCCAGCGATCCCCAGTTGTAATAAAACTCTTCGAGGTTGTTGTTCATTCCGTTCACGTAAATGACCGTCGTTGGCGGAAGACAGGCCTCCGGTGCGGCTTTAGAAGTATCACCGCCGGTGTCGACTTCTATCACGAGGTCCGCCGCTGCACTTGAGCGATCGAGCAACGAAAGCGTTCCGGCTTCAGTGAGGTATGCGGGTGCGAAGGCCGTGGACAACTCCGATACCGCAGCGTCAAAACCTTCAGACAAGCCTAAGGCGATGAAGCTGGAGTTGAGCTCCGCTAACGCATCATCAATGGGAAAGTTTTCATCTAGCACTTGGATCACTGCTTCGGAAAGCGACATTGCTTCCGTTACTTCGACAGCGGAAGCCGTTTCCAGCACGTCAGAACCGGCTGCTGTCGTTACGGTCAGAGCTACATCGTAGGTTCCGGCTTCCGAGTAGGAATGGACTGGGTTCTCGCTGGTTGCGACCTCGCCGTCACCAAAATCCCACATCCAGGCCGTGATAGGATCTGACCCCGGCTCCGATTGGTCCGTGAATTGCACTACTAGCGGAGCTACTCCGCTCTCGGGGCTAAGAGTGAAGGCGGCCGATGGGCGCCGATCGGCGGGCGGTTCGGGACAACCGATAAACAAAACGGATGTCCACGCAGTAAGAATGTAGGTTGGCAGTACAAAGCACGGTCCTCGCACGATAAATGGTCTCCACAACTACGCAGGCTTTTATGAGTTTGAAACGGAATGACACCGAGAGCGAATCCTACTCGAAGTCGTTCTCGCGATCCACGCCCGCACTGCTGGTCGCCACGGGTTCAGTAATTCTCTCGCGCAGTAACTCAAGGGCCCGTCTCCACGTCGGGTCGCTCTCCCGAAACGTCTCCGGCGGATGCTCATCCAGCACATCCGGAATCACCCCGCGCCCTTCCACCACCGTGCCGGCCGGCATCATGTCGACCCAGCGAGAGTACGACACCCCGATGTCGAGTCCGGGCAATTCAAAGGTCCTCGGATTGCCGCTCGAGCCGCGCGTCGGTGTGCCGATACTGGTGACGTGCGGCAGGCAGACGAGCATTTTCGCGAGGCCTTCGCCGCTGCTCATCACGCGGCTGCCGAGTAGGCACACCACCGGTTTGACGTAGGGTTGTTCGTCGGACGGCGGCAACACGCGCTCGTAGTCCTGGGTGAAATCGTCGTGGTTCGGGCCGTCGCGGTATTTGCTCTTCGCGTAGACGGTCGGCTCGGCGCAGAACTCGGAGGCGATGCGCCGCGCGAGCGATTCATCGCCGCCGCTCGCGCCGGTGCGCAGATCGAGGATGAACCCCGGCGCGTCCTTCAGCGCACGGATTCCCTCGATGACGGCGTCGACGTACTGATCCGAGGCATTGCCCTGGCGGATGTACGCGAAATAGCCGAAGCCCTCCTCCTTCGTGCGGGCCGTGTACGCGAAGTCGCGGTACTGAGTGACCTCGGTAAGGTCGCCCATGATGACGTTCCAATTCCAATTCGCCGTGTAGCCGAGGCCAAACGTACTGATGAGATCGCCGCCCACCTTGATGCGCACGTGCGGGTCTTTCATTTCGGTGAGCATGCGCTTGAGCACGTCGACAAACGCATCGTCCGTCGTAACGGTCTCGACCTCGGGCCGATACCGATCGCGCAACCCCGGCCAGTCAATCTCCTTCGCAACGAAGTAGCTGTAGTTGCGGTCCATGTCCAGCCACAGCGCGTCGAAGGCGTTAAGATAGACACTGGATTCTTGGGCGCCCGCATACAGTGAGATGAAGACGAGGAAATAAGCGCGTAGAAAGAGCGACATAGACAAGATTCACAAGATTTACATGATGGTATGAGATAGAACCTCAATTATAAGAAGTTACTCTATCCTGCAAATCTTGTGAATTCTCTCTAATAGAACGTCACTTCCCAGTCCCATCATCGAACTCGAACACATCCATCGCGAGCCCCGTCGTGCCGAAGTAGTCCGGTCCCGCAGCCGACATGCCGCCCTCGCCCGGCGTGCCCAGGTCGAATGTGTTGTCGGTCAGCGTGATAGTAGAGTCCCCGTCGTGGGCAATCCCGAAGACTGACCCCCCAGCTCCCCCGCCGCCC
>JBGTJY010000737.1:0-10028 GCA_041744855.1 Candidatus Hydrogenedentales bacterium | reverse complement strand
CGTGCTGTCCATTCCGCCGATTCTGGCGATCACGGCAGGGGCACTCACCGGGGCCTCGGCGGTGCTATTTCTAACGCAGCGGCGCACGAAGACGGCGTAGGAGCTATCCTACAGCCCAAATCCCGTCATTCTGAGCGCGAGCGAAGAATCTCGCTCGAGCGATCTCCAGGTCTTTTTCGAACGGTGATTCTTCGTTGGCTCTCAGAATGACAGTTTCGCCTGTCACAAGCTGCCTTCGCCGGTTTCGCCCGTACGAATGCGGACCGCTTCCTCGACGTCCGAGACGAAGATTTTGCCGTCGCCCGTATTACCCGTCGCCGCGGCTTGTGTGATCGCCTTGACGGCGCGCTCGGCGATGTCATCGGTCGTAACGACTTCGACTTTCAGCTTCGGCTGGAAATCGATGACGTATTCCGCACCGCGATACAACTCCTTGTGACCCTTCTGCCGCCCGAATCCTTTCACTTCGGAAACGGTCATGCCGTGGCATCCGACTTGGCCGAGAATCTCTTTGACCTCCTCGAGTTTTCCCGGCCGGATGATCGCTTCGATTTTTTTCACGTCGCCGCCTCCATGAAGTCTACGGATCAGATGTCGTAGCCCACTTCTTAGATGTCATAGCCCACTTCGCCATGGTTGCTGAGGTCGAGACCCGTGTTCTCGCCTTCCTCATCGATACGCAAGCCGATAACCATGTCGATGGCTTTTAGGATGATGAACGACACGGCACCGCAATATACAATCGCGAACACAATGGCGAAAAGTTGCGTGCCCAGTTGATCGATCATGCTGTATTCGGCGGGCTTGTTTCCCATTAGGCTCCCGGCGGCGAAAAAACTGACGAGGATCGTGCCCACGATGCCGCCGAAACCATGGACCCCGACGACGTCGAGCGCGTCGTCGTAGCCGAGTTTGCGCTTGAGCGACGTGGATGCGAAGTAGCATACGACGCCGGAAGCGAATCCGATGACGATCGCGCCCAGGGCGCCTACGTTGCCGGCGGCGGGAGTGATGGCGGCAAGTCCGGCGATGGCGCCCGTGGCAAAGCCGAGTGCGCTGGGTTTCCCCGAGCGGACGCACTCAATCGCAATCCACGTGAGCGCCGCGACGCAGGGCGAGATTTGCGTGACGACGATCGCCATCGCGGCGGAACCGTTCGCGCCGAGCGCGCTGCCGCCGTTAAAGCCGAACCATCCGACCCAGAGCATGGCGGTGCCGGTCATCGTCATCGTGAGATTGTGCGGGGGCATGGGCGTTTGCGGGTAGCCCTTGCGGCGTCCGATGGCAAGCGCGGCCACAAACGCGGAGATGCCCGCGGTGATGTGCACGACGATGCCGCCCGCGAAATCGATCACGCCGAGGTCAAAGAAGTACGCGCCCGCGCCGCCCCATACCATATGGCAAATGGGCAGATACGCGATTGTGAACCAAAGGACGCTAAACAGAAGCATCGCCGAGAACTTCATTCGCTCGGCAAACGCGCCGACGATGAGACCGGGCGTAATGATGGCGAAGGTCATCTGAAACACGAAGAAGAGGGGCTCGGGGATGGTGGCCCATACGCTGTTCGCGTCGACGCCATTCATGAACGCCTTCGAGAGACTCCCGATGAAAGCATTGACGCCGCGCTCTCCGGAGGTCATGCCGGTCGTATCGAACGCGAGACTATAGCCGTAGATCGTCCAGAGAATGGTGATCACCGCAGTGATCGAGAAACACTGCATGAATACCGAGAGCACGTTTTTCGTGCGCACGAGGCCCGCGTAAAACATCGCGAGGCCGGGAATCATCATGAAGAGCACGAGCGCGCTCGCGACGATGATCCACGCGGTGTCGCCTGTGTCGATCTCCTTCGCGTGCGCGGCGCCAGGCCACAAAAACACGGCCGCGATCACCGCGACCAATCCGGCGAACGGCCGTCGTTCTCCCCTGAACGACATCGATATCTCCTCCGCGTGGCGTTCCCTGCCCGAGACTGCCCCAGTACGCCGCACGGAAGGCCCGACTCCCGCTCTTGGCGTCATTGCGCAGAAGTAGAGCATTCTGAGCGGAAATAGTCAATTCGGACGTATCGTCATCCGCGACGGTCCAGCTCGGAACTCTTTCGGATTTACCTAACGACGCACCAAATCGCGCTATCTTGCCAGCGATCTGGGAATCCCATCTCGTTAAGCGGGATATCGGGATACTCAGCGATAAGCGCGCGTAGTCTGTCCGGCCAATGGCTTTGTGACGCGACTGCATCGAGACTGTCTTTGCAGATAGTGACGATACCGAATATGCGATTGGCGGAAATCGGGAACGGAGTGTGGAAGCGCGGATGTTTGTTCTTGTGAGGAATTTTGGGCTTGACGCCCAGTTCTCGATTCCATAGCCGTCCGTGATGGGCGCAAATGTTTCTGACGGCATTCAGCGCATTCAGCCAAGAGAACAAGACATCATGAGGAATTCCAAATCTGTCCGCGATTCGCTTTTGAATGGCTTTGTCCACTCCCCGATACACCGTTAGTGTCATTCCGAATGTCCAAAGTTCAGCCGCCATCCAAACGGGAAGATAGGAATGCCTGTCGCCGTACTTAGCTTGAAAGTGCTTAACGAATCGTTCATGGCTTTGATGGACTGCATCGCCCAGTTTCACCATGAACTTTCCGAAGCGTTGAGCGTCGAGACCGGGCAAATTATGGGCTCGTGTATAGCCGAACGCTCCGCTGGAGTGCGCGAGTTCATAGACGAGTGCCGTCCGCACGTTAACTTCGATCCGCTCTATGGGATCCATGACCAGTAGACGAAGCCGCCTGTCGAATGTATACCGCCGCCAGATCGCATCGAGTCTAGTACCAGGCCGGTAAGTATCGTCGGCTCGCAGGAACGGATGAAGGTAACCGCTCAATCGGTAGTAACTCACAGCCTTGAGTCGGTCGATAAGCTCGTCTCGAGGGTCATCCAGACCGCGGCCGATAAGTCTTTCGGCTTGTTGTTCGAACGTCAGCGCGGGCTTAAGGTACTCCATGGAGTGTCCTTAAAAACGAAAAACCCACCAGAAGTGAGCATGCAATGCAGAGGCTTGGCGGGTGTGCTGACGTAAACATACCACAGTGTGAAGAACAGGTCAAAAAGTCTATTCCACTTTAGCTTAGCCATTTCCCGACGCCGCTCGGGCAGAATGGCGTTTTCCGCCTATGGCAAATCCGCGCCGCTGGTCTCGCCGCCGACGGTGTGGATTTTGAGCATGTTCGTGCGGGTTTGCATGGCGAGGGGCATGCCGCCGGCGATGACGACGGGGTCGCCGTTTTGAGCGAGGCCAGCTTCGAGAAGTATCGAATCGATGATGCCGTCGAGCGCATCCGTGCTGCAGGGTTCGATCGAGCGCAAGGCTTCGACACCCCAAATGACCGCGCAACGGCGGCTGGCTTCTTCGTTGACGGTAATCGCGTAGACCGGGACGGACGGTCGATATCGCGACACAAGGCCTGCGGTATAGCTCGTCTTGGTGAGGCTCACGATGCATTTCGCGCCGATGGATTCGGCGGTTCTGCAGGCCGCTTGACCGATCGCGTTTCCGAAGGCGCCTTTACCGCGCGGTATCGCGGATTGGCGCATGCGCGTGATTCGGTCGAAGGTGGGCGCTTTGGCCATCGCTTGGTCGGTTTCGGCGGCGACATCGGCCATAACGCGGACTGCCTGGATCGGAAATAGACCGGATGCGGTCTCGCCGGAAAGCATGAGTGCGTCGGTGCCGTCGTAAATCGCGTTGGCGACGTCGGCCACTTCGGCGCGGGTCGGGCGGATCGAGTTGGTCATGGATTCGAGCATCTGCGTCGCCGTGATGACGGGGATGCCGAGGTCGTTGCAGTCGTGGATGAGTTTTTTCTGAATTTGTGGGACTTTGTTGAGGGGGACTTCGACGCCGAGATCGCCTCGGGCGAGCATGACGGCGTCCGTCACCTCGAGTATTTCACTGAAATGCGCCACGGCTTCCGGCCGTTCTATCTTTGCGACGATCGAAATGAAACGGCCGGTCGTGCGAATTCTCGAGCGAAGGCGCTCGATATCCGAGGCGGAACGGACGAACGACAACGCGACGAAGTCCACACCGATATCGAGCGCGACTTCCAAATCCTGGATATCCTTGGCGGTCAACGCCGGCGCGCTGACCGAGACGCCGGGCAGGTTGATGCCTTTGTGTTCGCCGAGATAGCCGCCGTGCTCGATGCGGCAATGCACGTCCGGTCCGTCGACGGACTGGACTATCAATTGCAGCATGCCGTCGGCGATGAAGATCGAATCGCCAGGACGGACGTCTTGCGGCAGATGTTCGTAGGTCGTCGAGACGCATGTCGCGTCGCCCATAACTTGGCGCGTCGTCAGGCAAATCGATTCGCCGTTCACTAGCAACACGGGCTCGTCGTTTTGCAGCGGGCCGGTGCGAATTTTCGGGCCCTGAAGATCGGCCATAATCGCGACGTTTTTTCCGAGCTCCGCGGCGACCTTGCGCACGTCGGACGCGGTTGCGCGATGTTCGCCGTGGGTGCCGTGCGAAAAGTTGAGCCGGGCAACATCCATACCCGCGAGAATTAGTTGCCGGAGCATTTCGGGGCGACGCGAGCTCGGGCCGATGGTCGCGACGATCTTGGTGCGGCGCATCAGGACTGCCAGGTTTCGAACGCTTCGTAGATCGCGCGGACGGCTCGGCCGAGATCGTGCTCTTCGATGCCGACGATGATGTTGGTCTCGGAAGAACCTTGGTCGATCACGCGCAGATTGACGCGGGCTTGCGCGAGTGCGGAGCACAGGCGCGCGGCGACGCCGATGTGATGGCTCATACCCTGGCCGACGGTGGCGATCAGCGCGAGGCCGGGAATGAGCGTGACGCGATCGGGTTGGCATGCGCGATCGATGCCCTCGAGAATGGCCTCGCCTTTGTCATTGAGAAAGTCGTCGTTAACGATTACGGAAATGGTGTCGATACCGGTGGGCATGTGTTCGAAACTGACGCCGCATTCTTCGAGCACGCCGAGCACGCGGCGGCCGAAACCGATCTCCCGGTTCATCAGCGTTTTTTCGATGTTGATCATCGTGAATCCGCCGCGCGCGGCGATGCCTACCACGGGCTCGTTTGCCGTTCGAGACGGAACGATCATCGTGCCGGCATCTTCCGGCGCACGCGTGTTGCGAATGTTAATCGGAATGCCGACATCGCGCACGGGGAAGATGGCTTCGTCGTGCAGGACGGTCGCGCCCATGTAGGCGAGTTCGCGCAATTCGCTGTAGGTGATTACTTCAATGCACCGGGCGTCGGGCACGAGGCGGGGATCGGTCATGCGGAAACCGGAAACGTCGGTCCAATTTTCGTAGAGGGAAACGTTCGCGGCGCGCGCGACGATAGAGCCCGTCACGTCCGTGCCCCCTCGGCTGAAAGTCTTGATGCGGCCTTTCGGGTCCGAACCGTAGAAACCCGGCACAACGAAGAGGCCGTCGCCTTGCAGTGCGGCGCCGAGCAGCTTGTAGGTCTTCGGATCGATCCGGCCGCGGCTGTCGAATTTGATGCAATCCGCCGGTTCGACGAATTTCGCGTCGAGCACTTCCGCGACGATACGGCCACACAAGTATTCGCCGCGCGAGGCGAGATAGTCGGGGGTCTTATGAAAGCCGGCCTTGCCCGCGATCAACTCGATTTCGGCACGCACATCGAACGAGACGTCGAGCGCGTCGGTCAACTCAACGAATCGGTCGGTAATGATGTTCATCGGCTGGGACGGATCGAGTCCGTCTTTCTGGAGGTGATACCAGCCCAGCAACAGGTCGGTGATTTTTTTGTCGTCGTCGGTGCGCTTGCCGGGCGCGGAGACGGCGATGTACCGCCGCGCGGGATCTGCCTTAACGATGTCGACGGAGGCGCGAATATTGCGCGCATCGGCGAGGGAGGTGCCGCCAAATTTACACGCTTTGCGATTCATGAATGTTTTTGTTCCACGGATTCTTGAGTTCGGGCCTACATCGAGCGGCGTCTTACGGCAGGATGCGATCGGCGATTCGCAGCACGTCGTTGAATGTGACGTACAGAATGAGGCCGATGATGAGCAGTAGCCCGGCTTGTTGAACGGTCTCGAGCACGCGCACGCTCACCGGTTTGCGGCGAATCGCTTCGATGCCGAGGAATAGCAACTGGCCACCGTCCAGGACGGGTAAGGGAAGCAAGTTAAAAATTGCGAGATTGATGCTGATCATCGCGAGCACGTCGAGGAAATAGACAAAATTGGTGTTGGCGGCGCCGGTCGTAATCTCATAGATCATCACCGGCCCGCCGAGGGTCTTGGGGCTGAGCCCGCCAGTGAAGAGGAGTTTGAGGACCGTGCCGATCTGAACGGTAACGCGCACACAACGGTCCCAGGCTTCCGGGATGATCTGGCCCGCCGGTGCGCGGTGAAAGACTTTCTTTTCCCCGAACGCGATACCAATTTCCTGCACGGACGCAATCGGAAGGGTGGTCTCGATGATCGATTCGTCCTGGTAACATCCGAAGAGGACACTTGGCCGGCGGACCTTAATCGGGACGGATTCACCCCCGCGCGTGTTTTGGATTTCTCGCAGGAGCGAGGCGGTCGCAGGCTTTCCGTCGATTTCGATGACGACGTCCCGGCGCTTCAAATCTTCTTCGCTCGGCTCTTCTGCCTCGAGGACTCCAATGACAATCGGCTGAGCGTCGGGGTCGAATCCCGTGATTGCTTCCATAAGCTGCGCGGCGGTGACTTGAAACTCGAGCGATTGCGCCTCGCCCCAGAGCCCCGGCGAACGCTCAACCGCCACGGTCAGTTTCTGATCCGCCGGAAGCGATGTGATTCGTCCGATGGGGATCGCTTCTCCGGTTTCGGAGACGATGCTTTGCACGAGATCATCCGGGTTTAGACCGGACTGCTTATTGAAGTCGCGATCGTCGTTGGCGATGCGGAGTTCGGATTGGTCGGATAGGGCGATCAACGCATCCGGGGGAGGCATGAACGCGACGTCTTGAATGCGTCCGCGGGTTTGCGTCGTCACGTCGATTTCGAAGGGCTTGCCGTCGCGGAGCACGGCCAGGTGAATCGGCTGGCCGTTCGGCGTCGCGTGTACCGCGTCGATCAACGTCTCGCGATCGATTGGATTGCCGTTCGCATGCGTGATTTCGTCGTTCGGCGCCAGGCCCGCTTTTTCAGCGGGCGAATCGGGTTGGAGCGCGGACACGAGCGCCGTGTTGTAGGGGCCGATGCCGAAGGCCGGGAATTCCTGACCCTCGACTCGTTCGGGTTTGAGTCGGGAAAGGTAACGCCGCGCGATGCCGTCATCGCCGACGCGCTCGATTTCCGCGAGGGCGTACTTGCCTTCGCCGATTACGGCTTCGACGACGACGTCCTGAATGAGGCCGTTGACTTTGTTGCCGTTGATGTTGACGACGCGATCGCCCGTACGCCAACCGGTCGCGTCCGGCGGCGCATTGAAATCGACTTCGCCGCCGCCTTCGGGGACGAGGTGCATCGTCGCCTGGCTCGCGGGCGAATCGGGCAACACGTCGCCGATTCGATTATCGACCTGGGCGAGAGGCACTTCTCCGCCGACGCCCGCCATCAGAGCATAAACGACGAAGCCGAGTAGCAGATTCATCACTGGGCCGGCGACGAGAATAATCGCGCGCTGGTATCGGGGCCGATTGTTGAACCAGCGCTCGGGCGGCACGTGGCCATAGGTGCCTTGGCGCTCTTCGTCGGAGAGCGGCGCGTCTTCCTGCCCCGCCATCTTGACGTAGCCACCGATCGGCAACATGCCGATACAGTAGTCGGTCTCGCCGTACTTGAATCCGAACAGGCGCGGCGGCATCCCAAGGCTAAAACGGTCGACGTACACGTTGCACGCTTTCGCCGCGAGAAAGTGTCCCATCTCGTGTACGAAAATCAGGACGCCGAGAACGAAGAGAAACAGGAGGATATTGGTCATGCGGAGCGAGCTCCAGCGACGGCAAGCGCTTCGCGCGCGCGGCGGCGGCCTTCGGTGTCGGCGTCGAGAACGGCGCGCAACCCTACTTCGTCAAGTACCTGCGTTTTAGACATGACGTGGTGAATGACTTCCGGGATTCGGGTGAATCCAATTCGCTCGTGACAAAACGCTTCCACGGCGACTTCGTTTGCCGCATTGAGCAACGCCGGCGCCGTGCCGCCCCGCGCCGCCGCGTCAAGCGCCAGCTCCAAACACGGGAAACGTGAAAAATCGGGCGCGTCAAACGTGAGCGCGCCCATGGCGGTCAGGTCCAGCCGTTGAACGCAGGATTCTACACGGTCCGGCCATGTGAGCGCGAACTGGATGGGAATGCGCATGTCGGTCGGCCCGAGCTGCGCGAGCATGCCGCCGTCAACGAATTCGACGAGACTATGCACAATGCTCTGCGGATGGATCACGACGGACATCTTGTCGAGCGGCAGCGCGAAGAGGCGCATCGCCTCGATGACTTCGAGGCCTTTGTTCATCAGCGTAGCGGAATCCACGCTGATCTTGTCGCCCATGTCCCAGGTCGGATGGTTCGTCGCCTCCGCGGGCGAGATCGAGTCCAGCGATCCGCTGCGGCGGTAGAACGGTCCGCCCGACGCAGTGAGGTGGACGCGATGAACCGAATCGGTTGCGTGCCCTTCGAGGCATTGAAAGATTGCGCTGTGTTCGCTATCGACGGGTAGAACGCGAACGCCTCGTTGCCGCGCGCGATCCATGATCAGTGTCCCGGCAATTACCATAGGCTCCTTATTGGCGAGTGCGATGGTCCTACCGGCGTCGATCGCCTTCAATACGGCGCCGAGACCTGCCGCGCCGACCATCGCGCACAGGACGATGTCGGAACATTGCGCGGCGAGCTCTTCGATTCCCGATTCGCCTTGCAGGACGCGGATACCGGGAAATTGGACGCGGAGACGCGCGGCGCGGGTTTCATCAAACACTGCAACGGCGGCAGGACGAAACTCCGCGATTTGCTCGGCGAGCCGTTCAATGTTGACGCGCGTGCTCAGCCCTGCGATCTCGAAGCGGCCCGGGTGACGACGGACGACGTCGAGCGCGCTCGTCCCGATTGAGCCGGTCGAGCCGAGAATGGTGACGCGTCGCGGCGAGTTCGGTTCTCTCGTAGCGCCGATGTCCACGTCCGTCACTCCACTTCGGCGACGGTGTAGGACCGAGTTTTGGCGCGGCTGTTGAATCGCCGTCGCAGGAGGGCGCGGATATCCGCTGACGAGCCCATGCGCAGCACGCGTCGCGCAAAGCGCCTGGACTTCTTTGAATGGCTCACGGCGATTTCCGCGCGGACGTTGGGAATTGACACAGCGGACATGCTCAGCCGGTCGAAGCCCAAGCCAACGAGTAATTCCGCCAACAGGGGATCGCCGGCCATTTCGCCGCAAATCGTGCAGGGGATTCCGGCCTTAAGCGCGGCCCGTTGGGTGGCTTGGAGCATCCGCAACACGCCCGGGTGCGCTGGTTCGTAAAGATCGGCGATGCGGTCGTTTCCGCGATCGACCGCGAGGCAGTATTGAATTAGGTCGTTCGTGCCGATCGAGAAGAAGGCGCATTCGCACGCCAAATGTTCGGCTACCATCACGGCGCCGGGCACCTCGATCATGGCGCCGACCTTGACGCCGGGATCGAAGGGCACGTTGCGGCAACGCAAATCCTCGAGCACCTCGCTCACGATCTTGTTGCATTCACGCATCACATCGAGGCTGGAAATCATGGGGAACATGATCTGCATCGTGCCGTGCACGCTCGCGCGAAACAACGCGCGCAGTTGCGCTTTGAAGATGTCCGGGCGATCGAGGCAAAAGCGTATCGAGCGCCAGCCCAATTGCGGATTCGTCTCCGGATATCGATTGAGATGCGGGATAACCTTGTCGCCGCCGACGTCGAGCGTGCGGATCGTCACGGGAGCGGGCGCCATTGCTTCCACGACGTGCCGATAGGCCTGATACTGCTCCTCTTCGGTCGGCAGGCTCGTGCGATTCATGAACAGGTATTCGGTG
>JBGTJY010000736.1:0-1680 GCA_041744855.1 Candidatus Hydrogenedentales bacterium | reverse complement strand
ATCGAGCAGGAGCATCCGCGAGCGTTCGAGGCCGCCGTCGTCATCGCCACGGACGAGCGCGGCCAATTCGAGCTTGGCCTGATCGCGTGCGGCCGGATTCGTGCAACGCGCGACGGCCTGCTCGAGGCCATCGACCAAGGACGCGTCCGAGCCAGCGCCCAGCAAGCGCGCCATGTCCCGGGCAGCGAGGGTACCGATACTGTTGCCGGCGTACTTACCGGCGACGGTCTCATACTCCTCGAAGCGATCGAGATTACGGGCGCGATCAAGGTCGTGTAGCGCGGCGAAGTCGCCAACAGTGCCCCGCGCATCGGTCAATATTTCGAGGCGGGCAATGTTGTCGCGATCCGCGCGGAAAGTGTCGAAGTGCTGTTGCTGTAGTCGGTGATACGACGCGTAGGCCTCGGGATACCACCGGAGATCGAGGAACGCGATCTCCCCCATGCGCTCGATGGCGTTCGGAATTTCCGGATCGGTATCGGAGTACTTGAGACCTTCCGCGAGCGTGAGATATGCGCCGGTATAATTCCGATCGGCGAGGAGCGCGTCGGCCTCCTCCATGCTCGCCTGCAAGGGCGTCAGCGTAGGCGCGACGACGGTGGTGCCCGGTTCGGGATCGAGCAGGAGCATCTCGACGGCAAACACGACGGCAATCGCTGCAACGGCTGTTGCGGCGAGACGAACACGGAAGCGATTCCACAAGCTTGGCCTAGGCAGGGTTGATTCGCGCGCAGGAACACGGCCTTCGCGAATGGCCGCGACAAGACTCCGCCTCAAGTCGCCAGTGAAAGCGACTTGCGGGACAGGCACGGCAACAACGAGATTATGAAGTTGATCGAGTTCGGCGCTGCAACGGGCGCAGGTCGCGAGATGCGAATCGAGTGTGGATCGCTCGGCCGCGGACAATTCGTTGTAGACCGCCGCCGCCAGTGCGCCCCGCCTATCTCTGCACGCTGCCATGACTCTCGCTCCAAAACGCTCAATGACACTGCCGCTTGCGACTGCCGCTTGCAACTCAGGCTTGCACGCTACTCGTGCAAGTCGGCCAATTCCTTCTGCAACTTTTTCAACGCCCGGAACAGATGGACCTTTACGCTGCCCACCGTGCATCCGAGCACTGGCGCTATTTCCGCGAGGGCGAGGCCCTCGTAATGTCTCAGCACAAACACGGTCCGTTGCGCGGGCGATAACACCGCCATCGCGATCTGCACGCGGTCGTGAATCTCGGAACCCCGCACGGCCGTCGCCGTCGGCTCGCCGGAAGGCTCATTGCGCGGGTGGCCGTCGGTCGTGTCATCGAGGGATTCGTGCCGGTGACGTTTCCGCCGCCGCAACTGGTCGATCGACTGATTGGTCGTCAGCCGGAGCAACCACGCGACGAATCCCCCTGAAGGCTGCCAGGCGTCAATTTTCCGGTAAGCCTTCAGAAACGCTTCTTGAGCCACGTCGAGCGCATCCTCCCGGTCGCCGGTGATTCGGAAGGCCACGGCAAAAACGCGGCCCTGGTGGCGGCGCACCAGCTCCTCACACGCGCCCTCATCGCCCGTTTTCAGGGCGAGAGCGAGTTCTTCGTCGCTCCGTTTCTCCAATGCGTCCGCCGGGTTTAGATTCATGGGGTTAAACGTGGTTTCGGGGGGGATGGTTGACAGTTTTAGTCTCTGCTTGCGCTAATCGAATGCA
>JBGTJY010000735.1:0-6862 GCA_041744855.1 Candidatus Hydrogenedentales bacterium | reverse complement strand
TTGGAACGATTTCGTGGGTCGATCGGGCCTGCTCGACGAGCTGTTGCGCCACGCCGCTGAGCCCCGATCCGGGAAATCGCCGCGCGATGCTCTCGGCCAATGACTCGGCCGTTTCGATAATCAGTTCACCGCGGAGTTGTATGTGCATCAGTCGATGATTTCGAAAGCCTGCGTGCTTTGTTCATAGTAGCGCAGAACGACCATTGTACTCGGTATCCGACGCTGTGTTATCAGGGACGTCATTGATTGACTCGCTTCCATTTGTAGCGCTACTTTTTAAGCGGCGCGATTCGCTGATGTAGCCGACGATTACTACGCGCCGCTTAAAAAGCAGCGCTACAAACAACCGCCGTTATGGCTACTTTTTGCTCTGTAAAGAGTCAAGGCGATCTTTAACTTCGCGCGTTCGCCGATGATCGTGACCGTGCGTATCGGTGTAAATCTGCAGCGCGAGCGACAGGTTTGCGGCGCCGGACAACGCATCCCCGGTCTCGATCAACGCGACGCCCAGATGAAACGCGTCGCGGGCAACCGTTGAATGCGTTTGACCGTGCACGGACGTGTGCATCGCCAGCGCGCGCTGGAAATGTGGGATCGCCGCTGCAAAATCGCCCCCGGCGCTCAACACGCGCCCCATTCTGTGCCGCACCATCGCTTCATCATCCGCGCTTAAACATCGATGGTGGTGATGAATCCGGAGGACTTCTTCGAAACACCCTTTCGCCTGCTCGGTCTTGCCGCGATCTTCCAACGCGCGCCCCAGGCGCACGATGCTTGGGGCCAACTGCGGCGCGCCTTTGCCGAAGCGCTTTTCTTCAATCGCGGCCATGCGCGCCAGACAGACGACAAGACCGCGCAGATTTTGCGTCGTGTCGAACAGCTGCCGCAACTGATCGAGTATGACCAACTGATCGGGACTGCTCGACCCTGCCGCCCGTTCCGATACTTGCAGCGCTTCTTCGTAATGGGCCTGCGCGTCGGCATATCGCTCGAGCGCATGATAAACGCGGCCCATGTTGGTGAGGTCGCGCGCGACGGCGAGGTGATTGCCCTGGAACATCGAGCGATCCGACTCCAACGCGGCGCGAAATTCGGCCATGGCGTCGTCGTACTCGCCCGAATCCAGGAGCATCGAGCCGTAGTTGGTTCGATAGGCCGCGACGGTGGCCGGGTTCACGCGTTGCGTATTCGACGCGGAAAGAAGCGCGCGGTCGAAACACTTCCGCGCCATGACGTGATCGCCGAGCTTGCTGCACGCAATGCCCAATGCATTTTCACGCTCAGCGATCAGCGGGTCGTCGAAAGCGAGATGCGCGGCGAACACCGGCCCAGCGGCTTCGCAGGCGTCGCGCGCTTCGGCCCATCGGCCCGCCGCGATCTGCGAGGTGTAGAGATTGCGCAGGGGCTGCGCGAGCGATTCGTCCGTCGGGCCCGAGATGGAACGTAGAATCGATACGGCGCGTTCGAAGTACGGAATGGCCTCGGCGGCGGAGTCGACGCTTTGATGAACCACGCCGAGATTGTTGCAACGAATCGCCACGGCCGTAGCGTTCGGTCCCGGTGCTTTTTCGCCAAACGCGATCGCGCGGCGCAGGCACGGAATCGCTTCGTCCGATCGATCGCAACCGTGCAAGTACAGGCCGACATGATTCAGCAGCGCGCCGGTGGATTCGAGTGCCGCGCCGATGGCCTCCGCGTGCACTGCCGCGGCAAGCGCGTGGGGGACTAGACTGTCGCAAAGCGGGATCGTGTCTTCGTATTTCAACTGGATCGGGAAGAGCGCGGAAAGCCACTTGATTGAGACCCGCGTCCAACCTGCGCGCGCGCCCGAGCTCATCACCTCGCGAAGCGCGTTCTGGGTAGGCGCCGCCATGCGCAAGCTGGCGTTCTCGCGTGCAACCAGGATCGCGTCGATCGCAGGTTGCGCGATCGCCAGCGCGCCTTGCTTGGAGAGCGCGTCGCGAAGCCGTTCGGGCAGTGCTGTTGCGCCAGCGATGAGCCATTCAAGCTCGACTGGCTCCGGAGCGAGGTGCGCGAGGAGGCCGAGCAGGTCCACCGATGCGAGATCGACAGCGGCAACTTTCGCTAAGGCAGCCCGGGTCTCGTGGAGGTTGGATTCGACCGTATCGGCGTTGTGTTCTGGGGACTGCACGCCGACACCTCCTGCACCGAATACTTCATACTGCGACTAATCGCCTCGCGTGGACGCGGCGTTCCGCGGAACGTTGAGCGCGTCCCTCCCCGGGGGCCGGTCGCACTATGCCGCAACCGGAAGATTCGGTCAACCTGGAGCGTTTTTGTGTGATAGGATAGGCAGCGTATTTCAATCTCGTCCCGCTTTTTTTATGGAGTTCTTTCCGACATGCATTTTCAGCGATCAATCGCGTGCGCAGTCCTTTTTCTCACGATGGCCTCCGCAATCGCGCGGGCACAAGAGCCGGCGAACTACGACGAAGTCCTCACCGCGCTCGATGCCGCGACGACCGAGCGCAAGTCGTGGAAGGCCGACGTCGAAATGAAGATGAACATGACCGGCGCAAGCGTCGCGTATACGGGCACGACGACCACGAAGGGCGACATGTCGCGCACCGAAATGGCGTTAAACCTGCGCGGTCAGGAATCGCGCATGGTCACCATTTCGGACAAAGACAAAATACAGTGGACCGAGATGGCGCAAGGTACGCAGCGCACGATCACGCGCATCGACATCAACAAGCTCATCGAGGCGCTGGGTCCGGAAGTGGCCAGCAAGGTCTCGACGGGCCAGGGCCCGGGAACACCGATCGACGTGAATCAATCGGCCCGCGAATTGTTGAGCGATTTTGCCGGATCGTTCGAGATGACCTACACCGGCACCGCGGAATTTGGCGACGGCAAGGTGTATCTAATCGAAGGGAAACGTACTGCGCCGCACGGTGAATTGACCGGGGCAGCGAAACAACTGGAGCAATCGGGCATGCTCGTCGACTCGATCAAAACAGCCTTCGGCGTGGCGGACGGTTTCCCGCGGTCGGTCGAATGGTTTGGGCCGGAAGGGCAGACCGTGATGGTGCTCAAGTACAAGAACCTCGTGTTGAACGAAGACTTTCCGGATGGCGATTTCGTGTACGTTCCGCCAGCGGGCGCGCAGGTGGCCGATATGACGCCGATGATGGAGCAACGCTTGAGGCAGGCCCAGCCCAAGTAAACAGGCCCAGCCAAGTAGCGCGGTGCACGCATCATGATTCCAAAGTCTGACGATGCCCTGCTCGCCGAATGCGACTTTGATTTTTTTCGCTCGACTGGGCCCGGCGGCCAGAACGTGAACAAGCGCGACACGGCGGTGCGGCTGCGCCACCGGCCGAGCGGGATCGTCGTAGTAGCGCGCGAGGAACGAAGCCAACACCAAAACCGGCGCGTCGCACTCGAGCGGCTGCGGGCGAAGCTGCGCAAGCTTACGCAGCGCGAAGCGCCGCGGATTCCCACGAAGGTGTCGCGCGCCGTGCGCGAACGCACGCTCGACGAAAAGCGCAAACGCAGCGAGACGAAACGCATGCGCGAGCGCCCACGCGGGGATGACTAGCGCTCGTAGTTCCGCCTTCGGGGCGTGGCGATTTATTCAGAATAAGCATCGTTTTGTCGGAATTTCGGTCACCAAAAATGTCTAGTCAATCGCAATCTCGCGTTCTGAAGCATTCTACGAAGTCGGACTTTTCTCTTGTGTTATATATCTTGAATACATCGACATGATCTGAATGCGAAACTCCAAACATCGAGATCAGCGCCGGTATTCGTTCAACTTGTTCCGTAGCGTGCGCACGCTAATCCCCAACAGCTCCGCAGCGCGCGTGCGATTGTCATCGCAATGCTCCAAGGTCTTCAAAATCAGATCTTTCTCCACTTGCGCCACGCTCATTCCGGGTTGCACTTCGACGCCCCCGTTTCCATTGCGACGCACTCGCGCGCCGGGCAACGAAAAATCGTCCACTTCGAGCATCGGCCCGGCTGACAGCACGACCGCGCGTTCGATCGCGTTCTGAAGTTCGCGGACGTTTCCCGGCCAGTCGTATTCGAGCAACGCCTTCGCCGCGTCGGGCGCGATGCCATCGATTCGCCGCCCGTTTTCCGCGGCGAACTTCTTGACGAAATGTTCGAGCAGCGCCCGGATATCCTCTCGCCGTTCGCGCAGGGGCGGCATCCGAATCGGGATCACGTTGAGCCGGAAAAACAGGTCCTCGCGAAAATCGCCGTCCTCAACCGACTGTTCGAGGTCGCGGTTTGATGTCGCGATAATTCGTGTGTCCACCGGAATCGATTGACTTCCGCCGACGCGATCGATTTCGCGTTCCTGCAGCGCGCGCAACAGTTTCGGTTGCAGCTCCGTGCTGATTTCGCTCACCTCGTCGAGCAGCAGCGTCCCGTTATCGGCCAGCTCGAATCGGCCAATCTTGCGCTCGTGCGCGCTCGTGAACGATCCCTTCTCGTGGCCGAAAAGTTCGCTCTCCAGCAGCCCCGCCGACAACGCCGCGCAGTTCACTTTGATAAACGGCTTGTCGCGCCGGTTACTCGCATGATGAATGGCGCGCGCGACGAGTTCCTTACCCGTGCCGCTCTCGCCACGGATCAACACCGTCGCTCGGCTGTTCGCGACCTTCTGGATGTCCTTATAAATCGCGCGCATCGCCGCCGATTCGCCGACCATCGCGTGAAAGTCAAAACGCTCGTTCACCGCGTCGCGCAGGTACTTGTTCTCTTCCGTTAGCCGGCGCCGTTCCAACACCCGTTCGACGGCCAGCTCGAGCTCATCCGGCGAAAACGGTTTCAGAATGTAGTCGTCCGCGCCGTTGCGCATGGCGGACACTGCCGTCTCGATCGTCCCATAGGCCGTCATCACGATGCAGTGCGCCGTCGGCAAGGCCTTGCGAGTTTCGCGCACGACTTCCAACCCATCCACCGGCGTCATCTTCAAATCGGTCACGACGATATCCGGACTATTCTTCGTCAGCAGCTCGAGTCCCGCGCGCCCATTGTCGGCGCCCTGCACGTCGTGGCCCGCGCGTGTCAGCGTCTCCATGACGTATTCGCGCATCAAATCTTCGTCGTCGATGACGAGAATTCTGGATTGTCCCATTGTCCCATTAGCTCCTTGCCGGCAAGTGAATGAAAAACGTCGAACCCTTGGCCGGTTCGCTTTCGACCGTGATTCGTCCGCCGTGACCTTCGACAATCTTGGCCGCGGCGGCAAGGCCCAGTCCCGTGCCCTTTTCTTTCGTCGTGAAAAATGGCATGAACACCGAATCAAGCTGCGCCGGATCGATACCGCAGCCCGAATCCGAGATTGCGATGATGTGTTGATCGCCGCGCAATTCCGACTTGATTCGCACTTTCCCCGCGGTCTCGATACTTTGCACGGCGTTCAACAACATGTTGATTAGGACTTGGCGGATTTTTTCAGGATCAAGTTCGGCCGCCGCGTCGCTGCCGATTTCGTTTTCAATCGCGACTGCCCGGCCGTCGAGGTCGATGTACGCGATCGCGCTATCGACCAATTCCGCGAGCTGCACGGCGCGCAAATTCAACTCGACGGGCCGCGTGTACTCGAGCAGTTCGGTCACCACGCGGTCCAAGCTCTTCGCGCCCATCACGATGTTGTCGACGAGCCGCGCCTTCGGGTCGGACCCGTCCATGTCGCGCAGCAACAAGTGCGCAAAGCCTTGAATGCCGCCGAGCGGATTTCGAATTTCGTGCGCGACCGTTGCGGCCATTTCACCCAGCGCCGCCAATCGGTCCTTGCGCCGCACTTGCTCGCGCAGCGATTCGATCTCGCTTAGGTCCTGGAATACTTTCACGTGTCCAATTTGCGCGCCGGAACGATCCGCGATCGGCGCTGTTCGTTCGCTCACCGGCACCGTGCCGTTACGCCCACGCAGCTCGCTGACCTGCCGCGTCCGCCGGGGCCGAAACGCCGTTCCAAAAACATCCGCGAACGGCCGGCCGACCAGCTCGCGCGCGTGATAGCCGAGAATTGCCGAAGCAGCGTGGTTGAACGTGCTGATCACCCCGTCGTTGTCGACGGCGATCACGCCATCCGTCATGCTCTCAAGGATCGAGTCCAGGTACTCCGTCGTCAACGCCAGCTCGCGATTTTTTTCCTGCAATTCGGCGTCGAGCGAATGCAGCCGTTCCTCGAGCCGGCGATAGGATTCCTCCATTGATTGCGCCGTGCGCGTATACAACTCGAAGGCCTGCTGCAGCGCCTTCAAGTCCAACGCCGCGGCGTCGTCGGCCGCGTCCAAGCGCGGTTTTAGCTCGACCCCAGGTTCAGGCATAAACTCGAAGAGATCGACCGGGCGGGACGCGCTCCTACGTTCCGTGGAACGCCGCGTCCGCAGTTCCCCCGCGAACTCCCATTCCCCCTTAAGGCACCCGTTAAATGCGAGCGCCCGCGTTCAGTGTTGCTCTACGCTTTGCGATCGATAAACCGCGGATCGTCCGTGGTCCGATACATGTCCAAAACGCGTTTCCCCCGCGTCAATTCACCAAACGATTCGCGCAACGATTCGATCTGCCGCGCGGAAGTTTCGGCCCCCTGCCGAAATCGCTTCTGCAATTCCCCGCACAACGTCTCGGCACGTCTCGCTAAGTCGCGTACGGTGTCGTCCCCCTGGCCCGGATTCGTTTCGCGCTCGCCACGGGCCGAATCGAATTCGCTCTGCAGCGCGTCAAGTTCTCGCCGCAACGGTTCCCCCTCAGCGGCAAATCGGCGCTGCATCGCCTCGATGCGATCCATGTCCCCTGCGACCAAATCATCGTCTATCGAGACGCACTCGTGCAAAATCGCCTCGAGCCACGCGACTTGCCGGTCGAGACACGAACGCAGACG
>JBGTJY010000734.1:0-2111 GCA_041744855.1 Candidatus Hydrogenedentales bacterium | reverse complement strand
TTGGACTCTTGGCGATGTTGCAGATCATTCATCCCCTGCTGCACCGAACCTACGAAGCAGAACACAAACAGGGCAACAGCCGATCCGCTCATGGTCAGAATCGTGCGCGAGCGGTGCCGCCACAGCGTCTTCAGAATGTAGGGTAGGAACTTAACCATGGTGCTGTCCAACTGTTATTACCAATTAGGCATTCCGATAACGACCCGGCGAAACTACCGCCGGTTCCAGTTCATGGAGCTTGCCGTGCTCCATCTTTAATTGCCGCCCGGCGATCGCGGCAGCGTCAGGGTCGTGGCTGACCATGAGCAGAGTCACGCCCAGCTCCTCATTGAGTCGCCTCAGCAGTCGCAAGATTTGCACGGTCGTGTCGTCATCCAGATTACCAGTAGGCTCATCCGCCACCACTACCTTTGGATGCGTCACAATAGCTCGCGCGACACCCACCCGTTGCTCCTGACCGCCGGATAGTTGGCGAGGATAGTGCTCGGCTCTGTCGTTGAGATCCACGGCTTGCAGAGCAATGTTCACCCGCTTCTGTCGTTCCGCACGCGACATGGGCAGAAGTAGCAATGGAAGCTCCACGTTTTCATAGGCCGTAAGCACGGGGATCAAGTTGTGCGTTTGAAAAATGTAGCCGATGTTAGCGGCGCGCCAATTGGCTTGCCTCGTGCGAGATAACTTGGTGATGTCCGTTCCGGCCACCGAAATCGATCCTTCGTCCGGCTGGTCGATACTGGCGATAAGATTCAATAGCGTGGATTTGCCGGTGCCGCTTGCTCCCATGAGCGAGATGAATTCTCCCTCCTGAATGTCCAGCGATACGTCATCGAGCGGCGTAATCGTCTCACCGCCTTTGTGGTATCGCTTAGTAATGTTTCGCAGTTCTACAAGTGCCATCATTAAGCTCCGTGATGTGGCGTGCGACTCATTGGCTCGGCATCATTCGAGGACGGGTCGGCCGGCGTTGCGGAAACGTCTTCGGTGACAATGTGAATACGATCGCCGTCGCCAAGGTTATCGAAGCCCCGAGCGATGATGCGGCTGGCAACTGTGAGGCCTGAACCACTGACTTCAATCAGCCCGCCGGTCGCTGCACCGCCGGTTGTCACTGGCACTCGGCGAGCTATTTTGTCGGACACGTCGGCGACCCAGACGAACGATCCGCCTTCGCCTTGTTGAATGATCTGCTGCGGCAAATAGAGTTTGAGTTCCTCCGATGCATCGGCCGCTTTCTCGGCGGCCTTGGGAGCCAAAAAGGTTACGTCAACGAGCATTTCCGGTTTGAGAACCGAGGCAGGCGAATCGACCGCGACTTTCACCTGCAGCGTGTTTTTTTGGATGTTGGCTTGCGAGCTTACGAACAATACTTTTCCCGACACTGGCGCAGCGAGCGCTGGGTTCTTAATCTGCACCGGCTGCCCCAGGCTTACTTTGGGGATGTCCTCGAATCGTGCATCGACTCGAACCTGCATCATGTTCGGCTGATACAGCGTAATGACGGTGCTTCCGTCGGAGTTGGGGACTAGTCCCATGCCGCCGGAAAGCGTTGTGCCCGGATAAGCCACGAGTTGATAAACGCGTCCATCGACCGGGGCGCGTATCGTCATTCGTTCGAGACGAAGTTTGGCTTCGGCCAAAGCAACGCGTGCTTCCGCCGCTCTCGCCGCAGCTCCACGGCACTTTGCCTCATACTCGGCCTTGGCTCGCTTTTCGTCGGCCAGCAGTTCAAGCTGCGAAGCGAGTGCATCGCGACGCTGGGTAAGTGCCGCCTCTTGTTGAGCCAGGGAGTCGGCACGATTCCGCAACTCTTCCACCATGGCTTGAGCCACATCGCGGCCGCTTTTGGCTTCGATGACGTCCCTGCCCGCGATCGCGTTGCCCGCGGAGCGTTTGCGTTCGTAGTCGCCGCTGGTAAACTCCAATTGAGCTTCAGCCCGCCGAATTTCGAACGGAAGGTTTTTCCGTTGCGTGGAAAGTTGCCCGAGCGAGGCCTCGGCTTCGCCCAGCACGGCCTGCAAGTGGACAGGTTGCTCCAACCGGGTTCTCGCCGCTGCCAAGCCGGCTTTCATTTCATCCGCTTCGGCTTCACGGATCTCGAGGGTTGCCGCCGC
>JBGTJY010000733.1:0-6291 GCA_041744855.1 Candidatus Hydrogenedentales bacterium | reverse complement strand
TCTGCCAGTCCGCCGGGGCAACCCCCCGCGCAGACGCCGCAACCGTAGGCGGCGTTCCCGCCTAATCCTCGTCCTCGGCTTCTTCCGCACCCACCTCGAGGTCCACCGCTTCGTCATCGTCGAAAGCCGCTTCCTCGTCCGGAGGCGGATCTCCGAAGTCCGCCACTTCCGCCACGGTCTCTCCGGTGATGACGGAAAGATCGGGCGCGGCCATATCTTCCTGGAACGCGGCGGCCGTCGGGGGCGGTGGCGGCGCGGCGGCCTTCTTTTTCTTACGTTTCAGCGTGGGCCGCTTCGTCGCGGGAGCGCCATCGGGACGCCCCACTTCGATCAGTTTTTCCCCATCGCAATCGGGACACGCATATTTGAGTTTCTCTGCGCCCCAATCGATGTATCTCTTCTCGCACTTGGGACAAAAGTACTTAACGGCCATTCGGCTGATCCCTTGTTCAGTTGATATTTTGTGCCTGATTGCCGATCGCTAGGGCGAGAACGCACACGCGCTTGGTTTCGCGGCGGCTCGCTTGGTTCGGGGCGGCTGGAAAAACGCGCGGGATTATAACAGACGGCGCGCGGCATGCAAACGCGGCGCGCGGCACCCGATCGGCTGTGTGCTAGCGCGTGGCGATTGCGCGCTGATAAATACGGCGCTCGATTAGGTAGCACGCCGCCCCTAAAACGCACGTGCCCGCGACCGTTGCAGCCACAATTCCCCAGCCCCACTGCGCGAACGTAACGCTCCAATAATCGTAATAGCCGAGCGCGCCGGGCACCGTGGCCTGAATGATCCCTTCGAGATCGCCCACCACGGCAACCGCCCAGCTCGAGACGCCGATAAACACGAGCAACGCGCCCGCCGCGGCCATCCGCCGGCGAAATATTCGGCGTTCGGCGTTCGCCATGGCAACGACCCGCACCCGCCGGCCGAGATTCCGGTGCAACGAAGATGGCACGGGCCGAAGCGCTTCGCTCCGCAATGCACCGTCGATCGCGTCGTCCAACCAATCAGAGTTCTTCGATGGCATCCGCGCCAAGCTCCTGTTCCACAATCCCCCGCAGCTCTTTGCGCGCCCGAAACATCCACGTCTTGAGCGTGCCCATGGGAATTTCCATGATCGCCGCGATTTCTTCGTACGGCATTTCGTTTAAGTAATATAACGTGACGATCGATGCGTAACGATCCGGCAGTTTGGTCACGCAGCGGCGAATCACTGCGGCGCGATCGCCGGATTCCGCGCTGTGCTCGTCCGTCGTTCCCCCGTGATCGGAAGTGAGTTCCACTTCGCCGCGCTTCTTCCTGCGATTCAGTTCCGTGAGACACACGCTCGTCGTCACGCGGTACATCCAAGTCGAAAAACTGCAATCGCCGCGAAATCCATTCAGCAGCCGAAACGCCTTGAGGAAGGCCTCCTGCGCCATGTCTTCGGCGAGCGCGGTATCCCGCATGAAGCGGAACGACAGGTTGAATACGACGTGTTCATGTCGGCGGACGAGCGTCGAGAATGCGTCGGCGTTGCCCCGTTTGCTGCGGCTGACCAACTCGAGGTCCGTTTCGTCTTCGAGTCGCCCCGGCATTGTCCCCGTCCACGGTTCGGCCAACAGTTGTTCGGCCAACAATCGTTCGGCCAACAAAGCGCCCATGCTCAATTCCTCTTCAGCCAGATGTTGCCATTGAGCGCATGCGCGGTCAAAAAGGGTCCCTGCGCGATATCAACACTCGCACCGCCGCCCATCGCGCCCTGCGCGTGTTTCGTGTCGAGCACACCCGGCGCCGATTCGCCCGGAAGCGCGAAATCCGATCGCAATATCCCGCGGCCCGTCCGCACGTCGTATCCGAATCGATCGGCGGCGAACTCAATCGTGATCGAACCGTTGTTGGAAACCAGGTCGCAACCGTCGACGCCCGCGTTCAACAACCGCGCAATAATGTGGCCGTTCGTCGTCGACGCATCGAGCATCCCCGACTGCATGTCCGCGAAGATACTCCCATTCACTGCTTCCAGCGTAGCGTCCTGACGCGCGTTCACGAGTTTGATGCGGCCGTTCGCGCTCTTGGCGATCACGATACCGAGCGGCTCGTGAATTTCGATGTCGGAATTGCCGCCATGGACCGCGACGCGCCCGCAGCCTTCCGCAATCCACACGTTGCCGTTGGAGCCAACGACGTCGATGTCCGTGCCCGGGGGAACGGAAATCTCGTACACGACCGCAAGGTCCGTGTCTGCGATGCGTTCTCCCGGTTCGGAGACAATTTCCAGCGTCCCCTCCGAGTGCCTGGCCGCGACGAGACCGGCGGCGTAGTCCCGCAATGCGGATTCCGGCACGTTCGACCCGCCGTACAAACGAATGTTCGCGCTAACGGCAATACCGCCAGCCGAGCGCGTCTCGATCCGCACTGCCCCGTCCTCGTTCACAACCACCAAGCGTTTGGCCGAAGGCAAGTTCAGCGATCGCGTTTCCTCAAAATCAGGCGGCCCGACAAACGGGGGCAACGCCGGAGCGATTTGTCGGGCAGCAAAGTACAACACCGCCGCGACAAGAACGCCAGCCGTCAATCCGGATTTCGCAAAGGCTACCATACAATTAAGTAGACCCCAACGAAGCGCCGCCGGTTTCGAAACCGAGCGCGAACCGGCCTGGTCCATGGAACTGAGGAATACCGCCCATGGACTCCTATCTCGCGCTGACCCTGCTCGTCGCCACGCTACTCTGGTTTGTGGCCGGAATGGTTCGGGCGTTTTTTCGTGTCTGGATGGAACACCGGATTCGGATGGCCCGGTTTCAAAATGCCGCTAACCCCTGCGATCCAAACACCCCGGAACAACTACGAAACGAAACTGTCCCGGTTTCCCAGCGCCAAGACTACCGAGTCACCGGCGCGTTCTTGGCCCTCGGCGGCGCTTTATCGATCACAGCAGGCTACTTCCTCGGCCATGGCCAGACCGCAGTCGGAATCTACGTCGGCGGCTTCGTCTGCCTCGCGCTCGGCGTGCTGATTGCCATGGCCGGCATGGTCCTGCAAAGCCTCGCCAAGCCCCCGCAGCAAAGTTCCGAAAAAGCGTCGACGTTGTAGCGCAGGCTTCCAGCCTGCGTGCAGTTCGACGTGAGGCAGGCTTCCAGCCTGCGTGCAGTTCAACGTGACGCAGGCTTCCAGCCTGCTTTCTACGCCCTGACTCGTCCGCGGTACCAAGCCAAATAGCAACGCCTTTAAAGATCGTGATAGGATAACGTTCTCACCCGCGTATTCTTTCGCGCCCGTAGCTCAGGGGATAGAGCACTGGCCTCCGGAGCCAGGTGTCGCAGGTTCAAATCCTGCCGGGCGCGCCATTCTTTCTTGTTCGCAGACCCCCGCCCGATCCGGACGCGCGGAGCGCGTCCCTCCCCGGGGCCTAGTCGTAAATATCGACGGCGAGTTTCCACGCCTCAAGGATCTCAAGGCGAATCACATCCGGGTCGTCTGCGTACTCGCTGAGAAGCTCGACCAGATTGTCGAACCCGTTCTTCTCAATCCCCTTGAACTGTAGCGCCATGCCGTCGGGATCGACCCGATTCACGACGCCCCGTGCCGCGATCGGCGATTCGAGATACTCGGCGAGGAGCGTGAAGTCGGCTCCCTCAACGAATTGCTCGAGTGTCAATACGTACGCGCCGTTCATCGACAAATTGCGGATGACGACCGGTAGCGCCACGTTTTCACTTGACGTAAGCGTCGCGGGCCAATCCAAAAAGACCCGCGTAATCCTGCGCATGTCATACGAATTCGCCATCGTCTGCTCGGCCCCCCAGGTCGTGGCCAATGCCTCCCATTTAGCCTCGTCGCGACATTGTAGCCATTCTAATCACAATACCACGAATTCTACTTCCCGACGGCAAGTTGGGACCCCCGATCTCGTGTGATATCATCCGAGCGTTTACGGGTAGTCACAGCGCTTGCGGGCAAGGGCAGTGTTTGCAGGCAAGGGCAGTGTCTGCGGGCTAGGGCAGTGTTTGCGGGCAAGGGCAGCGTCTGCAGGCAAGGGCAGTGTTCGTGGGCAGCGCGTTTTTTTTGCGGGCAAGTACAGTGTTGATGGGACAGCGAACCGGGTCTGCGGGAGACCGGGTGCTATTCCCCGAGCGAGGCCAACTATGGGCGACAACGATTCATCGATTCTGAAATTCAAGAAGTCGGGCAATCTCGTGGTCGGCACGGTCCACGCCACGAACATGCTCGACTCGATTACCGTTTCCGATTTTGGCGACGAGGTGATCAAGGTCGTGCAGCGCTTTCCGGGCATCCACTTGATGCTCAACTTCGAAAACGTGGACTTCCTTTCGAGCGCGGCCTTGACCGAGCTGATCCGCATTCACGAAGCGGTTCAGCAGGCACACGGATTCGTCCGACTCTGTGGCGTCTCAAAAGACATTCAGAAGGTGCTGCGGATCACCAAGTTAGATGAGTTGTTCAATCTCAATCCAAAAGACGACGTCGATACCGCCGTCCAAAAATTCAAGAAATCGGCCGAACGCGCCGAAGAAGAAAAGCAATGGGCAAACCGGGGGCAAAAACGGTAGCGGTGAGTTTGCCCGCAAAACGCGTCATTGCGAAGCCGCGCGCCCCAGAGCCGTACTAGCGAAACCAAGCGCGCGGCCGTGGCAATCTCGTATTCGCGACGGCTTTTGTTAGAGACTCTGGTCTTTTTTTTCAGACAACCTGGAGCGTTGAGAGTAGTCGAATGAAGTATTTGATGTTGCTCGCGGGGATTGCACTGCTCAGCGTCGGTTGCCCCGAACCGATGAACACGGTTCAGATCGTGAACGAATCGTCGTTCAACGTCGTCTACGTGAGCGCGATTCCCACCGGACGACAGGACGAGCGCCGGAATTTGCTCGTCGGCTCCGACATGATCATCCCAGGATCGAGCCGGCCTTTCTGCTGCTTCTTCAACGACGTCTACGACATCTTCGTCCTTACCGATCAACCCGCGAACGACGTGAATGAATTCACCGAATATCGTTGGGAAAACCAGACTCTCATCGGCCCCATGACCCACAACTTCGAGGTCATGGACATCGCCGGTGGTGAAGGTGAGGGTGAAGGTGAGGGCGAAGGTGAAGGCGAGGGCGAAGGGGAAGGAGAGGGCGAAGGGGAAGGCGAGGGCGAAGGGGAAGGTGAGGGGGAGGGAGAGGGCGAAGGTGAAGGGGAAGGCGAGGGAGAAGGCAAAAAGGAATGACGCGCTGGCGAAAAATATCGACCCAATCATTCCCAAACCGACACGCAAATGAAAATCGTCCAATTACCGCGAGATATCGGCTCGGATTCTCGTGAAATGGATGGAAATTTTAAGCACAAAAAGGTAAAAACCATAGTGGCTGAGCGAGAAAATTCGCCGCGATTGCAGAGAACCTTCTTTTAGTTTTGCCGCAGGACAGTTGTTCATTCTGTCGAGCATGGCCATACCTTCGTAGTCTAGGGCACTCCCCTTGGGCAAGTAGAACACGTTAGTCACACGTTGCCTGCGAACATCCAAAATATAGTTTTCTAGATCCTCTCGGCGCATTACGTCGGATTGCAAAAGTGTTTTTTCGAATCGCTCAAGTCGAATAATCGGTGCATAAGACAAGCGAATCGGGATTTTACGGTCGTTTTCGAACGAAATATCGCAGGAGTTAGAAACGATGATCGAAGGAGCGCTTCTTATGTCAGGTGACGGCAGTTGAAGAACCAGTAAATCCCGAATTCCATCACCCTGAAACGGTTCCGAACTTCCGTGCAATGCACTCGAATACATACGAGCATCGAGATTGTCGGGAAATTGGTCGAACTCGTCGTATAGACCCCTTACGTCCTCAGCGGAAAGAAACTTGGGCAGGTAGAGCGAGAATTGCTCCAGTCGCTCCTCCACATTCATATCAACTCCCAAAAATGCTCAGTTATGAAATCCTCGACTTCTGGCCGAGGTTCGACCGTACTTTTTGCCATTCGTTCCGCAAATCGAAGCAGACTGTTCTTAAATTCGATTTCCGTCGGGTTAGCGTAGCTTAGGTTCAAAAACCCTGTTTCCTCCCATGGGTGGGTTTGGCCAGTTATCGGAAGAGCAGGAGCATTTTGCAAATCGACCTGGGGAAGCGGACACGCATATCCAGCAACCGTCACCAAGATCGAAATGCTGGCGTTGGTCAACGTTTGAGGCATTTGGATTTCTAACCCGTGCATAGGTGTCCTCGTCAATCGTATTCCGGGTTTAAGCTTGTCAGATATACTTCGTCCAACAATTGAAAAAACAGTTGCTTCTCCGCTTCGTGAGCAGTATC
>JBGTJY010000732.1:0-1935 GCA_041744855.1 Candidatus Hydrogenedentales bacterium | reverse complement strand
GACGGCCATCACGCGGGGATTTTGGAGGACGAGATCGGCGATGCTGCCGGCGAGACGTTCGACGAGGAAGAACTGGGAACTTTGGACGAGCGCGAGGACGTCCTGTTTCACGGCTTTGTAATCGATCGTGTCTGCGATGTCGTCGCTCGCGCAGGGCTTGGAGAGATCGGCGTACATCGTGAGGTTGATCTCGACTTCTTGTTCTTTCTCGCGCTCTTCGTCGTAGACGCCGAGGATGCAGCGCGCGCGGAGTTCGCGGATGTAGATTTTGTCCAGCTCGTGCCTATTCATAGACGCGTCCTCTCAGGTGGCGTCCGCCGTCGACGAAAATGACCTGGCCCGTGATGAAGGAACTTTCGAGGAGAAACAACACGGCGCGCGCGACTTCCTCCGGCGAACCGTGACGGTTGAGCGGATTCGTGTGCTTGAGATTTTCGAGATACTCGATGTCTTTGCCTGCCGGTGGCAGGACGAGGCCGGGTGCGACGCCGTTCACGCGAACCAGCGGTGCGAATTCGAGCGCGCACATTCGGGTCAAATCCCAGAGCGCGCGTTTGCTGAGGTGATACGAAAGGTGTTGCTTGTCGTAATCGACCATCCGCGCGTCGAGGAGATTGACGATGCTCCCCGGGCGGTTCTGCGCGGCGAAACTGCGAGACAACTCGAGCGGGGCCACGGTATTCACGTCGAAGTTCGCCGCGATACTTTGCATCGAAACTTCCGCGAGCGTGTCCGCGGGAAAAATCGAGGCACTGTTCACGAGGATGTCCACATGGCTGAACTCGCGGAGTACGGCGTTGAAGAGCGCGTCCCTTGACTGTTGATTCGTCAAATCCGCGTGAACGGGAATCGCGCGGACTCCCAATTGTTGAAGCTCGGCCGCGAGGGATTCCGCTTCCAGCGCGGAGGTATTGTGGTGCACGGCGACGTTCACGCCGTTCGCCGCGAGGGCTTCGCAAATCGCGCGGCCGATCCGTTTCGCGCCGCCCGTTACGAGGGCGGTTTGGCCGGCGAGTGGTGTCATGAATGGTGGGTTTCAATCTTAGGTCGACATCCCCCTAAATCCCCCTTCAAAGGGGGACTTTTTTCGTACCGAGCGATCAATTGAACTCCCTCGAAGGGGCAGGTCTCTCACCGAAGAGCCTGGGGGGATGTCGGCGCTATAAGCTATTGCGCTTCGTAGGCGGGGACCTGGCCGGCCGCTTCGAGTATGTCGGCGCCGGGGAGGAGTACGGTCGTTAGGTTTTCATCGAAGCCGCCGAACGGGCCGCCGCCGCCGCCGCTTGTATCCTGAATGATGCGGAGGAGAAAGATGCCAATGGGCTTGCCTTCGGATGTAAATGCGGGCGAACCCAGGTTGGTACTGGTCGGGTCTTTGCCAGGAATATAGAACAATCGCGGCTTATCGACGATCGCGTCAATCCGTTCGATCGACGCGGCGTGGCCCCGGCGCGCGACTTTCCCCAGCTTGCTAATCGAGATTACTTCATCGAGCAGTTGGGGTTTTCCTGCATCCGCGAAATCGATGTGCGCGAAGGGTTGTTCCTGTTTCTCGACTGGCCGGAGGAATGCCATGTCGAGTTCTTTGTCGCGCAACACGACGGTCGCGGGAATTTCGGTGCCGTCGGCGCGGAGGATACGCGCATCGCGCACTTCGGTGTCGATCTTGAAACCGTCGGCCTCGGGGTTGCCGGCCATCATGCTTTCCATGATTGACGACGGGTCCGTTTCGGATAGCGAGACGACGGTGAGGCCGCTCGGGTCGATGACGGTGCCGTTGGCTTCGGATTTACTTTCGTTTTCCTGGGTCGAGCCGCCGGGCATCGAGAATTGTTGCTTGATGACGAGCTGAACGGTGACGACGGCGTCTTTGTGCTTTTCGAAGATGCCGCGGCCGGATACGGCGATGTCGTCGGCACGCGCGATGGAGGCGGC
>JBGTJY010000731.1:0-2815 GCA_041744855.1 Candidatus Hydrogenedentales bacterium | reverse complement strand
GGCAAAATCAGCAAGAAGCAGCAGAAGGTTGTAGACGAGCTTGAGCGGCGGGTCAATATGTGCCGCGAATTCATGAATGACTGGCTGCTGTTTAACCAGATTCTCAGCGCGTATCCGAGCCCCGGCGTGAACAAGGCGCAGCTCGAGAACCAATTCCTCAAAATCAAGAGCAAGCTGGCGCGCGAGCACAACGTGCTCAAAGACGCGCTTGCCATGGACTACAAGATCGACCACAACACGATGCAGATCATTTCCGGCGCTATCAACCTGGAAACGATCTACGGCCAATCCGAAGTTGCGGTCAAAAAGCTACAGGCCGAGTGGCACAAGGCGTTCATCTCCATCATGGAAACGCTGGGCGGCATGGAAGACAAAAAGGCGCGCGCCGAAGCCGGCGAACGCGTCCAGATGAACGTGCTCTCGGCGCAGAACCTCGGCAATAAGGGCATGTCGCAGAACACAAAGACGATTCTTATTATCGTTGGGATTGTTGCCCTCGGGGCAGTGCTCTATTTCTTCACGCCCGTGGGCGAGATGTATCGGGAAGCAATCGCGGATATTTTTTAGGCCCGATAATCTCCCGAAGTTTCGAGCGAAATTCCGCCCTGTCGATTACTAATAGCCTCTAACAAAATCCGTCCGAAATACGAGATTGCCACGGCCGCGCGCAATGCTTTTAAGGCGCGCGGCCTCGCAATGACGGGTTTTGTTAGAGCCTTTAAGACATTCAACGTTCCAACGCGGGCGGGTTTCCACCCGCCCCTACGATTGGTGCGCATCCGTTCGTTGCGGGATTTCGACGTAGATCGCGCCGTCTTCGACTTTCGTGCGGTAACGGGGTAGGCCGTCTCGCGGCGCATCTTCCGGGCTCAACGTGAACGACCAGCCGTGCCACGGGCAGACCACGTAGTCGTCCTCGACCCAACCCTCGCACAGCGGGCCCGCGGCGTGGGGGCAGATGTTGCTGGTGGCGTAATACGTGCCGTTCACGTTGAACACGGCGATGGAGAGGTCACCACACATTGCAGCTTTCGCCTGGCCGCGCGGAATATCCCCAACCGCCGCGAATCGCTGCCAATGCAACACGTCTAGATCCTTTTGCCCCGGGGAAAAACGGCGAGTATACCCGCTCATCGTTCCCCGGTGGAACGATTGGCGATCGCGGCCTATAATGATTCGATCGGGCGCAAGAGGGGACGGGATTCGTTAGGACCCGCCGCGGGTATTGCGCCTCTGCCACGAAATGCCGAGGAATCGGTATACCAGGAAGGAGCAAGAATCATGGCGTTTACATTGCCCAATCTCGGGTATGCGTACGACGCGCTGGAGCCGCACATCGACACGAAGACGATGGAAATCCACCACACGAAGCACCATCAGGCGTACGTCAACAACGCTAACGCCGCGCTTGAAGGCGTCAACATCGGCGACAAGAGCGTCGAGGCGTTGCTGGCCGACCTCAGCGCGGTGCCAGCTGACAAGAAGCAGGCGGTCATCAACAATGCAGGGGGCCACGCGAATCACAGCTTATTCTGGAACCTGCTGACGCCCGGCGGCGCGAAGGCGCCGAAGGGCGACGTTGCCAAGGCGATTGATTCGACGTTCAGCAACTTCGACAAGTTCAAGGAGGAATTCGCGAAGGCCGCGACGACGCGATTCGGCAGCGGCTGGGCGTGGCTGGTGCAGGATAAGGGCGCGATCAAAATCATCAGCACAGCGAACCAGGATTCGCCGATTATGTCGGGTCAGTGCCCGATTCTCGGCCTCGACGTGTGGGAACACGCCTATTACTTGAAGTATCAAAACCGGCGGCCCGACTACATCGCGGCGTTCTGGAATGCGGTGAACTGGGACAAGGTCGCCACGCACTTCGCGCAAGCGAAAAAGTAACTATTGGGCGCAAGCGAAGAAGTAACTTTCGGTAACGAAATACGAGATTGCCACGGCCGCGCGCAGTGCTTTAAGGCGCGCGGCCTCGCAATGACGGGTTTGGGGCGCGCCGGACGTTTGTTCGGCGCGCGGTTTTTCTTCGGGAGCAGTGATTCCCTTCGACCGACTGCTGAATTCTGGTAAAATGTGCGTCAGACTTGGCAGTTTCGAGCTTGGTATATGAAACGATTCTTGGGGTATCTGGCGCTCGTCGTCTCCGCATGCGCCGCAATTGACGAACGGGCCGCGGCGCAACCCGTGGGCGATACTGCCGGGCCTCGTCCCGGATCTCTCTACGAACTTGAAGTCGCTTGGACTGATTCGTTGGTCCAGTATCTCGACGAGCGCGGGTATAACATCGACGACGTGGTACCCGGTGAATTCGTCGTGGTCCATGCGACTGAAGCCGAACGCGCCGCGCTGATTGCCGACGGCCTGACCGTCACCGAACGCGAGCCGGCGCCCGTTCTGAAGTCGACGCCAAAGGGACTCGGCACGTACAGCACCTACGCGTCGCTGACGGCCGATTTGCAGAGCTACGCCGCCGCACATACCGACATCGCGCGGCTGAGCTCACTGGGCCAATCTGTCCAGGGCCGCGAATTGTGGGCGCTGTTCATCAGCGACAATCCCGACGACGAGGAGGCGGAGCCCGAATTCAAATACGTCTCGACTATCCACGGGGACGAACCGGTCGGGACGGAGATGTGTCTCTATCTCATCGACCGTCTGCTCAACGATTACGGCGTTGACAGCCGCATCACGACGCTCGTCGACGAGACTGCAATCTGGATTGTGCCGCTGATGAATCCGGACGGACACAACGTGCCCCAGCGGAACAATGTCAACGGCTTCGATCTCAACCGCAGCTTCCCGATTTATCCCG
>JBGTJY010000730.1:0-4278 GCA_041744855.1 Candidatus Hydrogenedentales bacterium | reverse complement strand
GCTTCGCGCAGATGGCGGCGACGTTGCAGCGCGTGGAGCATCCGCTCGCGTCGGCCTACGCCGCCGCGGCGAAATCGGCATACAGCTGGGGCATCGACGAAGCGCACAACGTGAATCCCCATACCTTGCACGCAATCAAAGACCGCGGACGCGGGGAAGAATTCACCTTCGAATTCACGCAAGCGATGGCCGACGCGCGCAACCGCAACGTCGGGCCGCATCTCGTCATGGCGAAGACGGCGTTGCACGCGTTGACCGGCGATGCGCGCTATCTCGAGGACATTGACGAATTGGTCGCAGTCTTGCGCCGCCCCGGCTTTCATCCGTTCGTGATGAAAGACTATTCGCCGCACCTCTACTGGGACCTTGTCCATCTGCCGAGTTACGCGGGGCTTCGGCGCGCGTTCTATCTCGACGAAGGCGATCGCCTGATCAAATCCGGCGCGGCAACCGATTATCGGTTCAGCAAATCGATTGACGATCGAGCGCTGCGATTTGGCAATTCGAAAACGACGGGACAGGCCCGCTTCCTGATTTTCTGTTTCGAACTCACGCGCGACGAAAAATATCTGCGTGCCGCGATTCCGAATGTCGATTTCGTCCTTGGGGCGAATCCGCTCGGGCTGTCGTGGATTACCTACGTCGGCCACGCCTGGCCGCAACGGATTCAGTGCGGGACTGTGCCGTTCCCCGGCATCTCCGTTTATGGACCCTGGGAATCGTTCGGAAAAGATTTTACGGGCAAGCCCATGGCGAAGCTCGGCATTCCCCTGGATCGGCCGCTTTACAAACGCTGGGCGCCCCACCAGCGCACGCTCACCTCCGGCAACGAGTACGAACTCAACGATTCGAGCGCGCTGTTCTGCGGACTCTACTTCGTCCCCGAGCACTGGCGGCCATGCCCCGACCTCGCGGAAATGACACCAGTCGCGCCTTGGCAGAATCCCGGAGAGTTTCCGCTACAGTGAAGTCGCCCGATTTGTACCGCCGCTTTTTAAGCGGCGCGAATGGTCCCGCGCCCGACGATTATGCACACGTTTTCGTTCGACAAGCCGCGCCGCTTGGAAAGCGGCGGTACAAAATTAGTGGCTGACGTCTTCGATCACTTCAATCTTCACCGCGTCGGGGCCTTCGATGAACGCCATCATGTGATCGCCCGATTTCTGCGGCCCGACTTGAAATACTGTGGATTTCGCTTTCAATTTCTCGACCGTCGCCTCGAAATCCTTCATGTTCCAGCCGAGATGATCGATGGCGCGGCCTTTGAATTCGCTAACCGTTTCCGCTTTCGTCGCCATCAGCCACATATCGCCGTATCGGATCGCGTGAACGCTCTCGGAGCCCTTGTAGTTCGTCACTTCGCCGCCCCACATCTCGGCATACCACTGCAGCGTCTTTTCGGGATCGGCGCTTAGCAAACGGACATGGTGAAATCCCGACGCGCTGCCGTCGTCGATCAGCTCGATCTGCGTGCCCCACGGATCCTCGACATGAGCGACGGTAACCTCGAAGCCCTCAATCTTGCGTACGGGCCGCACGAGTTTCACGCCATCGGCCTGCATCGCCGCTACTTTCGCCTCGATGTTTTCGACCGCAAAACCGATATGGTTCACCGGCGACCCTGCGCTGCCTTGCACGCCTTCGCCCTTTCGAAACTTCAGCAAATTCGTTCCCCACAGGATCGCATCGAACGGCCCGCTCTTCGTCGCCGTGCCGCCGAAGTGCTTCGTGTACCACGCGACGCCCGCTTGCGTGTCGGGCACGGTCAGGTGCACGTGGTCCCACTGCGCCGCGTTTGCGACGAATGAAACACTGAGGCAAATCGCAATAGCGAAAAACGAGCGAGGAATCTGCTTGAACGCGATCATGGTGTTTCCCTTCTCTTCACAACCTAATATCGATTTTACGCCTCGTCGGCCATTTGAGTTTCGCCGCGCACAACGCCGTAGAAGTGTTGCTCTCGATCCGTTTCGCGCGCGGTCAGCGTGGAGATCAACGGCACCGCGATGAGGGGCACGATCGTGGTCGCGTACGATGGATCGATCCCTTCGCCTGTGTGCACGAAAAGATAGTGAAAGAGGCGGCGCGCGGCAGACGCGCCTTCCAGCGCTTCGAAACTGGTCCATTCGGCCACCTTAATCAGCCCGAACCAAACGAGCCCCGCGCCGTAGCCCGCCGCGATGCCCCAATACGCACCGGCTTCAGTTGTGCCGCGCGAATAGAGGAGATACCCGACAGCAATCGCCGGCGGGACTACCATCGCAAATCCGAACAACAACAAATCGAGGATCGAGATATCGGTCTTCGAAACGCCATACGCGATAATCGCGGCGACAATCGCATAGACGACGGTCGTAATTCGGTACGCCTTCAGTTTTTGGTCGGCTGTGTATGTTCGGCTGAAGGGAAGCCAATCGCGCACGAACATCGTCGCGCTTGACAACAGAATTGGCCCGCCGGACGAAACCACCGCCGCAAGCACGGCAGCCAGCGCCAGGCCGCCCACGAGCGGGCTGATTTCCGTGGCGAGCGATGTGATGTTCGAATAGCCCCGCAACCCCGCCCCCGTTCCGAAACGCGCGAGCGTTAGAATGCCAACAAGACCGGCGAGAATGGGCATCGTCGCGCCGAGCAGGCCCGCGAGAAGGAACCCGGGAAGCAGAATCTTCTCCGACTTTGCGGCGGTCGAAAAGTTCGTGTAGACGGACGCCGCGGGCGTGTGGATCACGGACGAAAACACCATCGCGAAGACCGGTATCAGTCCCGCGCCGAAGAATCCCCACCAATGGCCGCGATCCTTCCCTGCGGCGTCGAGGTGGGCATTCACCTGTTCCTGTACCGCGTCCCAGCCGCCTGCCCGATCGATGCCCATCACGCCGACCAACGCGAGGCCGCCGATGATGACCGCGCAATGGATGAGATTGGTCACTGCGGCCCCCCAGAGTCCTCCGAGCGTGATGTAACTCACGAGCACTACACTCGCGATGGCGACGCCGAGCGACATGTCGATTCCCAAGAGGCCGACGAGGATGGCGCCAATGACATACGCCTCAATGATGTTGACGATTAGATATTCGGTCTGAACGCACAGGCTCGTGAGCACTTGGGCGCGGCGCTTTCCGAATCTTATCGTGAAAATTTCGCCGACGGTTTGCAGTTTCAGCCGGCGGTACGGAATCGCGAACATCGTCCCGACCAGCGCCATGGCAAGAAAGGTGCTGATGCCGTACCACCACAGGTTCCAGACGCCGCCACTAATGACGTCGCCTGAAACGCCGTACGTGCCCGCGCCGCCGATGCGTGTCCCAGCGATGCCAACGGCGATCATCGTGATCCCCATACCGCCGCCGCCAACGGTCCACTGAGTGGCCGTCGTGGCGCGGCGCGCGAGCGCTATACCGACAATCGTGACGACGGCGAGATACACCAACATCACCCAAATGGCGGTTCCGCCCATGGCTCGGCCCTTGCTCCTTCCGCTGATCGAAGACCTCTCGGCAATCAGCCGAGCACGGTCCCATCGTTGCGCATATGCTGAACGCTGCCCAGGTTCAACGCGCTTACGCGCTGAACATCTCCCATGTTCAACGCGCCTACGCGCTGACATCTCCCATGTTCAACGCGCTTACGCCCGCTTCGATTTTCTCCACGTCTCCCACGACCAACCATAGCATCTGGCTGGGCCGCAGCACATCTTCCGCCGCATGCTGGACGGACTCGAGCGTCAACGCGCGGACGCGTTCGGCGTAGCGCTCGTAGTAGTCGTCCGCGAGTCCGTAAAGTACCGTCTCGCGCATCGAACGCACTACCGCGCGCGACGTTTCCCACGCGCCCGGCAGACGCAAGACGAGGTTCTGCTTCGTCGCATCAAGCTCGGCGGACGTGATCGGATTCCGATCGAGCATCTCTCGAATCTCGCGATCGATCTCCGCCATGGCCTCGGCTGTCTTGTCGAATTGAACGGGCGCCGTAACGAGGAACATCCGTTGTGCCGCGCCATCGAAAAGCGAACTGCGCGCTCCGTAGGTCCAATGTTTCTCTTCGCGCAGATTCATGTTGATGCGCGAGGTGAACGCCCCGCCGAGGATGCGGTTCATCGCGTCGATTGCGATGGTATTCGGCGTGGTCCGCGGCGGCGCGACGTGTCCCGCGTAGATGTACGATTGCGCCGCGCCGCGCCGATCGATGAGCACTACGCGCGGCGACACGTGCTCCGCGGGCTGAATCGCGTGCGCTGGAGTTGCGCCTTTCGCCCAGGCGGAAAGCCTCGACTCGACC
>JBGTJY010000729.1:0-6332 GCA_041744855.1 Candidatus Hydrogenedentales bacterium | reverse complement strand
CAACATACCTTCAAACCCTGCCGGGCGTCGATCGCCTCCATGAACTGCGCGGCTTCCATCAAGCTTCGATTCGTTCCCGTATCCAGCCACGCGATGCCCCGTCCCAAGAGTTGCACGGTCAACTCTCCGCGCTCGAGATACAGCCGGTTCAAATCGGTAATCTCGAGTTCGCCCCGCGCGCTGGGCCGCACGCGACGCGCCATCTCGACGACGTCCGGACCATAAAAATACAGCCCCGGCACCGCGTAATTGCTCTTGGGTTGTTTGGGCTTTTCTTCAATACCCAGGGCGCGGCCTTTCGCGTCAAACTCGACTACGCCATAGCGCTCCGGATCGCGCACGTAGTAGCCAAAAATTTGCCCGCCGGCTTCGAGTCCCGCTGCACTCTCCAATATTTCTGGCAGTCCATGTCCATAAAATATGTTATCGCCCAGAATCAAACAAGAGGGGCGCGTCCCCACGAATTCCGCGCCGATATGAAACGCCTGCGCCAAGCCCTCCGGACGCGGCTGCTCGGCATACTCGAGCGTAATCCCCCATTGCTTTCCCGAACCTAGCAGCCGCCGGAACAACGGCAAATCATGCGGCGTCGAGATGATCAACACCTCGCGAATCCCCGCCAACATTAACGTTCCCAGCGGGTAATAGACCATCGGCTTGTCATACACGGGCAACAACTGCTTGCTGACGACATGCGTCAACGGATAGAGCCGAGTCCCACTTCCTCCGGCGAGAACAATTCCCTTCATCAAGAATTCCATTCCGTCATCGACTTATAAACTCCAACAAGACCGGTCCGAGATACGAGATTGCCACGGCCGCGCGCAATGCTTTAAGGCGCGCGGCCTCGCAATGACGGGGTCGGCGCGACAATATGCTTTAAGGCGCGCGGCCTCGGGATGACGAGATTTTCGTTTTCGCTTCGCATCGCGGGATCCCGCTGCCGACTTTTTCGACAGCCCCTAGTTCGACGGGCCATCGGCGTTCTCATGCTCGTGTCTGTCATAGAAACCCTAGACCCCAGACCCTAAATCCTAGATCCTAAACCCTAGACCCTAAACCTTAAACCCTAGACCCTACACCCGCATAAATCTCGGCCATCAACCGCGCCAAATCGTAGCGATATTCCCACTCAGGATAGTCCCGGCGAAACGCACTCACATCGCTAATCCACCATTGATGATCGCCGCGCCGCGCCTCCTCGACTACTGCGTACTGCATCTTGCGGCCCGTCAATTCCTCACACCTCTTGATCGCTTCCAACACCGAGCAATTCACGTCGCGCCCGCCCCCGATGTTGTACACCGCGCCCGAACGCGGCGCGCGAAAAAACGCGACAAAGGCCGAGACCAAATCCGACGCGTGAATATTGTCGCGCACCTGTTTCCCGCCATACCCGAAGATCGTGTATGGCCGACCCTCGACGGCGCACTTCATCAAATACGCCAAGAACCCGTGCAACTCCGCGCCGGAATGACCCGGCCCCGTCAAACATCCGCCGCGAAAGCAAACGGTCTTCATCCCGAAATAACGCCCATACTCCTGCACCATCACATCGGCCGCCACCTTCGACGCGCCGAAAACGGAATGCAAGCATGCGTCAATGGACATCGACTCGTCGATCCCGCGCGCGAAATACGGATGGTCTTGCGCGAGTTCCCACCGCGACTCTAATTCCACAAACGGCAACGAATTCGGCCGATCGCCATACACCTTATTCGTCGAAGTAAAAATAAACGGCGCCTCGGGGCACTGTTGCCGGGTCAATTCCAGTAGTCCGAGCGTCGCCCGCGCATTGACATCGAAATCCATCAACGGATCCCGCGCCGCCCAATCGTGACTTGGCTGCGCGGCGGTATGCACGACCAGCGCGATTTCCCCCGCAAACTCTTCGAACACGCTCGACATCGCCGCTTGATCGCGAATGTCCCCATCGAAGTGCACGTAGGAAGGAAAGCGCTCCCTCAACTCCTCTAACGCCCACCGCGTAGAAGCCTCGGGGCCAAAGAAAACGGAGCGCATGTCATTGTCGATCCCGGCGACGTGGAAGCCGTCGCCGCAGAATCGGCGGACACATTCCGCGCCGATTAGTCCCCCTGCGCCTGTCACTATCACTGTCGCCACGAACTTGCGCCCCGTCGTTCTGCCCACTCAATCCGCCTGGAAACCGATTGACAGTAGCACATCCTAGGCGGTCGGGCTGCGCGATGGTTTGGAATGGGAAGCATGGGAAGTATGGGATGTATGACGTGATCTAGGTGGCCCGATCCACGGCGGCAAGAAAGCCGCCGCTACGACTGAGCTTCGGGTTTTGCTTGACTGACTCGCTGGATCGTGCAAAAATCCCCAATTGCCCTTTGGGAATCGCTGCAACCGTTAGTCGAACCGCCGCAAACATGAGGTAAATCATGGTCAATCTCGCAGTTGTCCTGACCGATGCCGCCCGGATGTATCCGGATAAGCCGGCGATTAAGTGCATGGGGATGGCGTTCACGTATGCGCAACTGAACGCGATTTCGAATCAGGTCGCGAACGGTTTGCGCGCGGCGGGGATCAAGCGGGGCGAGAAGGTAGCGCTGTGTTGCGCGAATCTGCCGTACTTTCCGATGGTGTACTACGGGATTTTGAAGGCGGGTTGTGCCGTCGTGCCGCTGAATGTGTTGCTGAAGAAGCGCGAGATTGCGTACCACGTGACGGATTCCGACGCGGTCGCGCTGGTGTGTTTCGAGGGCACGCCTGAATTGCCGATTGGGCGCGAGGCCTGGGGCGCGTTCAACGACGTGGCTTCGTGCCGCAACTTCTGGGTACTGCCCGCGACGCCGGGCGCGAAGACGAGCTCGATCGAAGGGGCGAAGACGTTCGCGGACCTTTGCGCGGGGCAATCGCCGGTGTTCGATACGGAGCAGATGGACACCAACGACACGGCGATCATCCTGTATACATCGGGCACGACGGGCCTGCCCAAGGGCGCGGAGTTGAGCCACGCGAATATTCTTTTCAACGCGATGGTCTCGAAGGATTTCGGCGACACGAAAGCGACCGACGTGTTGTTGGTCGTGTTGCCGTTGTTCCACTCGTATGGTCAGACTGTGATGATGAACGCGGGGCTGATGTCCTGCGCGACGTTGGTGTTGCTGCCGAGATTCAGCGCGGCGGGCGCGTTGCAGTTGATGCAGGATGAAGGCGTCACGTCGTTTTCGGGCGTGCCGACAATGTATTGGGACATTCTAAATTTCGCTGACCTGGACAAGTTCGACATCGAGAAGATCAAGAGCACGTTGCGCCTCTGCGGGTCGGGTGGGGCCGCGATGCCGGTCGAGGTGATGAAGGCGTTCGAGAAGAAGTTCGACGTGCCGATTCTCGAGGGATATGGGTTGTCTGAGACGTCACCGGTCGCGTGTTTTAACCGGCTCGATCGCGAGCGGAAGCCTGGGTCGATCGGGCTGCCGGTTTGGGGCGTAGAAATGCGTTGTGTCGACGAGCACATGAAGGATGTGGCCGTGGGCGAACCCGGGGAGGTTGTCATTCGCGGACACAACATCATGAAGGGCTATTACAAGCGGCCCGAGGCGAATGCGGAGGCGTTTCGCGGCGGTTGGTTTCATTCGGGCGACGTGGCGACGGTCGACAAGGACGGCTATTACTACATCGTCGACCGCACGAAGGACATGATTATTCGCGGCGGGTTTAACGTGTATCCGCGCGAACTCGAGGAGGTGCTCGTCACGCATCCCGCGATTTCGCTTGCGTCCGTGATCGGGATTCCCGACGAGGAATACGGCGAGGAGATTGTCGCGTACGTTATTCCGAAGGCCGGGAAGATGGTGAACGCGGAAGAGATCGTGGCGTGGTCGAAGAAAGAAATGGCGGCGTACAAGTATCCGCGGATGGTTGAGATCGTTTCGGAGTTTCCGCTTGGTCCTTCGGGGAAGATTTTGAAGACGGAGTTGCGGAAGTTGGCGAAGGAGAAGTTGGGGGTTGCGGCGAAGTAGGGGGATTAAACACAGAGGCGCGGAGGGTCGCAGAGGATCGCGGAGGGGAATGGGACTTATGTGATGGATGTGACTTATGGGAAAGATGGGTGAGGGAGTTGGGCGTTCGGTGGAGTGAGAGATTCCCGCCTGCGCGGGAATGACGGGGCGGTTTGAGGAATGACGGGTCGGTTTGGTGAATGACGGGTAGTGGGCTGTTGGCGTACTTGGAGGCGTTGCGCGATGTATAACCTTGCTGAGATCGTTGAGGACAACGTTCGTGAGCGGCCGAATAAGACTGCGGTCGTTTTCGGCGACTTTCGGCTGACGTATCAGATGGTCGACATGATGGCGTCGCAAGTGGCGAATGGCCTCAAGGCGCTGGGGATTGGGCGCGGCGATCGGGTGGCGTTTTCTTGCCCGAACGTGCCTTATTTCCCGATTGTGTGGATGGGCATCCTGAAATCGGGGGCGGCGATGGTGCCGCTGAGCGTGTTGTCGACGCCGCGCGAGATCGCTTATTTCCTGAAGGATTCCGAGGCGACTGCGTACATTTGCTTCGAAGGCACGGCGGAGTTGCCGATGGGCAAGGCTGGCCAGGCGGGATTCGATCAAGCTGGGTCGTGCAAGCATTTCTACGTGATTCCGACGGTGCCGGGCGGGGAGTCGCCGTTCCCGGGCGTGAAAACGCTCGGCGAGTTGATGGGGGCGCAATCGCCGGTGTGCATTGCGGAGAGCATGAGCCCCGACGACACGGCGATCATCATTTACACCTCGGGCACGACCGGACAACCCAAGGGCGCGGAACTTACGCACAGCAATTTGTTGATGAACTGCACGGTGGCGAGCCGGTTGTTCGATTACAAAGAAAACGATGTTAGCCTTGCCGTGTTGCCACTGTTTCATTCGTTCGGCGTGTCGATCATGGACGGGTGCTTTCTTGTCGGGGGCACGCTGGTTTTGTTGACGCGATTCGAGGCGGGCACGGTCTTGAAGACGTTCCAAGACGAGGGCGTCACGCTGTTCGCGGGCGTGCCGACGATGTACTGGGATTTGTTGAACTATCCGGACGCGGACAAATATGACTTGGCGAAAATCGCGAACACGTTGCGGGTGGGGGTGTCCGGCGGCGCGGCGTTGCCGGTCGAAGTGTTGAAGGGCTTCGAGGAACGGTTCCAGGTCAAGATTCTAGAGGGATACGGCTTGTCGGAGACATCGCCGACGGCGACGTTCAACCGGGCGGACCGGCCGCGGAAAGTCGGCTCAATCGGACAGGCGATCTGGGGCGTGAAGGTGAAAATCGTCGACGACAACATGAATGACGTGCCCGTGGGGAAAGAGGGCGAGATCGTGATTCGCGGGCACAACGTGATGAAGGGTTACTACAACCGGCCCGAGGCGAACGAGGAAGCGTTCCGCGGCGGGTGGTTTCACTCGGGCGACATCGGAAAGATGGACGAGGAAGGGTATTTCTATATCGTCGATCGCAAGAAAGACATGATTATTCGCGGCGGATTCAACGTGTATCCGCGCGAACTCGAGGAGGTGCTGCTGACACATCCCGAAGTTTCGCTCGCGGCAGTGATCGGCGTGCCGCATGAGCAACACGGCGAGGAAGTGAAGGCGTATATCGTCGCGAAGGCGGGGACAAATCCGAGTCCCGAGGCGATCATCGGGTGGAGCAAGGAGCAGTTCGCGAAGTACAAGTATCCGCGGATGGTGGAGATCGTCGAGAGTTTGCCGCTGGGGCCGACGGGGAAAATCCTCAAGAAGGAACTGCGGAAGATGGATGAGGAGGCTCGGCAGAAGGCTGTGGCGAAATGACCCATCGCAGAGAACGCGGGGTGGCGGTTCGGCGGCGTGGGTAAAGTGTAGGGAATGGAGTGAGAATTACTTCGAATTTCGATTGCTTCGCATTGCGAGGAAAACTACGGCCAGGAGACTGGTGATGACGGTACCCGCACCTGCGGGGATTGCTGGGAAGCTGAGCGGGTCGTAGGGGTCGAATCCGAATCGCCATTCGACGCGATCGATGACGGGGTCGTTGTCGCTGTTGCGATCAATGTAGTTCGGCTGGCCATCGCCGTCGGGGTCGGCGTCGGTCTCGATGCTATCCGGAATTTGATCGTTGTCGCTGTCGAGATCGAGAAAGTTCATATCTCCGTCGCGATCGAAATCTCCGACGCCCTCGTCCGCATCGGGGATACCATCGCCGTCGCTGTCGAGATCGAGGAAGTTCGGAATGCCGTCCAAATCGAAGTCGGCGTCCGTCTCGATGTCGTTGGGAATACCGTCTTTGTCCGAGTCGAGACAGGGGCCGTAGATCGAGAGATCGGTTTGCACGAAGCCCGCAGGTATGCC
>JBGTJY010000728.1:0-1598 GCA_041744855.1 Candidatus Hydrogenedentales bacterium | reverse complement strand
CCACCGCCCGCACCGCCGCTCAAGAGGCCGCGCGACAGATTGCGGAATCCCGCGTCGAGGAGCGCGAGCCGCCGCGCACGGAAGACATGCTCACGGTCGACCCGCTCAAGATCGAGTTGGGCATCGGCCTCGTGCCCATGGCGGACGCGGCGCAAGGCGGCGACCTGCTCACGCGCATTCAAATCATCCGCCAGCAGACCGCATCGAAAATGGGCTTCATCGTGCCGGTGATCCGGATCGTCGACAACATGCGCCTGCGCTCGAACGAGTATCGCGTGCTCCTGCGCGAGGCGGAAGTCGCGCGCTACGAGCTCAAGCCCGATCACTTTCTCGCGATGAATCCGGGCCTCGCGCAAGAGGAAATCGACGGACTGCCCACGCAGGAACCGGCGTTCGGGTTGCAAGCGCTCTGGGTCAGCCGCGCGAACAAGGCCCGCGCCGAGCGCATGGGCTACACGCTCGTCGATCCCTCCGCCGTTTTGGCGACGCATCTCACCGAGCTTATCCTGCAACACTCCGACGAACTCCTCACGCGGCAGGACGTGCAACATCTTGTCGACACCATCAAGTCGACCGCGAAAACCGTCGTGGACGAGTTGATTCCGAGTGTGTTGACGCTCGGCGAAGTGCAGAAGGTGCTTCACCTGTTGCTGCGCGAACGCGTTTCAACCCGCAATCTCGAAGTCATCCTCGAGGTGCTCGCCGATTATGGCCCCCGCACGAAAGACCCCGAACTCCTCGCCGAGTACGTGCGTCACGCGCTATCGCGGCAAATTTGTGCCGATTTCAAAGACGAGCAGGGCGTTTTGCGCGTTGTCACGCTCTCGCCGAAACTCGAGAAGGAAATCGCGGGCGCGACCCAACAAACGGAGCGAGGCCAGTTCACGCCGCTCGATCCGGTGCGCGCCGACGCCATCGCCGACGCCACCGCGCGCGTGGTCCAGCCGCTTGTCCAATCCGGCTACGACGCGATCGTGCTCACCTCGGCCCAAGTGCGCCGTTTCGTCAAGCGAATCATTGAACGCCGAATCCCCAAGGTCGTAGTATTGTCCTACAACGAAATTGACCCGGCCGTGCGCCTCGAGAGTGAGGGACAAATCGATGCATAAAGCAACGAATTGCACTCCCTCGGTCTCCGCGGGATTCTAAAATGGCGCAACAATTCCATAAATTCCGCGCCGAATCTCTCGAACAGGCGTATCGCGCCATGCGCCGCAAACTCGGCGAGCACGCGCTGGTGGTCCGCACGACCACTGTCACCGAAGGCGGTGTGATGGGCATCGGCGCGCGACGGCTCTACGAAGTCACCGCCGCAGCGCCCGAGACCGAACCCGAGGCGCGCCCGATATCCTCCGCCGAACGCAAATACCGCGACAGCGCAAACCCCTCGCCATCTCCGGCCGCCGACTCGAAAAAGCCTTACGAACCCGCCGATTTCGCCGCCACCAAACGCGGCTTGGAGTATTTCGAACAACTCGTCCGCGATGCGCAAGAACGCATGGGCACCGCGCCCGCGGGGAAGGCGAAGCCTCAAGCGCAACCTAAAGCTCCTCCGAACGAAGCTGGTCCGTTCGAGCCCCTCGTCGCCGCGGCGCGAC
>JBGTJY010000727.1:0-2418 GCA_041744855.1 Candidatus Hydrogenedentales bacterium | reverse complement strand
GTCGACATCGAGGGAATTGCGGAAGACTTGGGTATCGATATTCTACCCCGCGTTGGCTTCCGCCATATCGCCTCTGGATACGTGGCGCGCGATGCTCGGCTGATCGTGATCGATGAGTCTGAATATTCCTACCTCCCGCGGGCACGGTTCACAATCGCTGAAGAGGTATGCCACCGTATCCTTGAATTCAATCTATGGAGCGGCGAGGGAATTCCAGTTGGAGCGCGATGCGACGAGCTTTCCGAGAAGCAACATTTCTATGTCGAGAAGGACGCCACAAGTCTTGCTTCGGCGATTCTCATGCCCCTCGATGAATTCAAAGTGTTTTTCCGATCGCATGCGAGAGACTTTATCGCCGCGAGTGTCCCCGAGAACGTGTTGGTGCGGCAAGTGCTCGAAGCGCTAGCGAAGGCGTTTGAAGTTAGTCCCAAGGCGGCATTTTATCGAGCACGATCCCTAAAGCTCATCGACAAAGAGGGCCAGATGGATTAGTGCTGTCGGCAGCCCCGCGCCGATTGCCACGGCTCGGACCAAACGGGTGAGTCGCCGTGTCGACACGGCTTCCGATACAATACGAATATGGGCGAGCATCCCCCCATCATTGACGCGCAGTGGTACCATGCCTCTTTCGACGCCCTGTATCCCGTCATTTACGCGCACCGGACGGTGGAAGCCGCGCGTCGGGAGGCGGAATTCTCGATTGAGCAGACGCGGCTGACGCGCACCGACGCCGTGATGGACCTTTGCTGCGGCAGCGGCCGCCACATGGCCCATCTTACCGAGCATTCCCGCCTTGCGGCGGGCCTCGATTTGTCGCGTCACCTGCTGGCGCTTGCGCGCGAGACGTTGGGCGGGCAGGGCCTATTGGTCCGCGCGGACATGCGCCACGTGCCATTCGCGGGTGGATTCGATGTGGTGATGAATTATTTCACTAGCTTTGGATATTTCTATGACGACGAAGAGAATCTCGCGGTCGTTCGCGGGATTGCTCAGGCGTTGAAACCCAAAGGCCGGTTTTTTTTGGATTACATCAATCACAATTGGGCGCAGGAACATGTCGAAGCGGAATCGGTCCGCCATCACAATGGGTACGAAATTCGCGAAGACCGCTGGATCGATCAGGAACGATTGCGCGTCAACAAGATCACGACCGTGCTGCATAGCGGCGGAAAGGTCGGCAACATCGGCGAATCCGTGAAGCTCTACACGCTCGCGGAAATGAGCGCGCTGCTGGAACGGGGGGGACTGCGCGTCGAACAGGCGTTTGGCGATTACAGCGGCGACGAATGCTGCGATCCGTCGCGGCCGCGCATGATCCTCGTGGGACGAAAAGCTTAGGCGATGCGGAATCAATGGGCGGAGTACGTCGCCGGCGCGCCGGATTTGTTGTCGTTCTACTCTGCTCCGCCTGCACAATTATTTGAGCATCCGCCGATCGCGCGTCCATGGGCCCCCCAGTTGGTGGGATCGATTCGAGCCTACCAGGATTCGATCGGCTCGACTTCGACGTTTCGCGGCGACGAAGCCGTCGTCATCACGGGGCAACAGCCGGCGGTGTTTGCGGGTCCGCTATATTGCATTTACAAGGCAGCGACGACGCTGCGCCTGGCGGAGCGACTTCAGCAAGAATTCGGCGTTCCTTGTGTACCGATATATTGGGTCGGCAGCGAGGACCACGATTTCGACGAGGCGCGCACTGCGCATTTCCTGACGAAGTCGCATCGGCCCTACAAGTTTCGGTACGCGCCGTCCGCGAATGTCGAAGGGTTGCCGATGTATCGCGTGCCGCTCGAGGCTTCGCTGCACGAGGCCATCGAAGAGGTGGCGGTTGAAACGGCCGGATCGGAATTTAGCGAAGAAGTCCGCGCGTTTTTGCACGAATCGGTCGATGCGAACACTTCGTTGGCGGACTGGACAGCGCGCTTGCTTGCGCGTCTGTTTCGAGACACGCCGCTCGTGTTTTTCGCGCCGCACCTTGCCGCGGCACGCAAACTGGCTGCGCCGGTGATGGACGTGGAACTCGATGCGCCGCTCGAAAGCATGCGGCTGCTGAATCAAACCGGCGAGCGTCTTGAGGCCGCGGGCTTTCCCCCGCAAATCTACAAGGCCGACAACGAGTGCGGATTTTTTCTTGAAATCGAAGGCCGGCGACGCAAGGTCATTTTTGAAAAAAATCGCTTCGTGGCGCCGGATGAGGATCGTGCGTTCACGCGCGCCGAACTTCGGGCGGTCCTCGATGCCGAGCCCGAGCGTTTCAGTCCGAACGTGGGGCTGCGGTGCATCGTTCAGCAGACGTTATTTCCGGCGGCGGCGTACGTCGCAGGCCCTGGGGAATTGGCGTATTGGGCGCAACTGAAGCCTGTTTTCGAGCGTCACCAACAGCCGATGCCGATCGTGTATCCGCGGGCGAAAGCGCAA
>JBGTJY010000726.1:0-3951 GCA_041744855.1 Candidatus Hydrogenedentales bacterium | reverse complement strand
AGCGGCATTCCCGATTTTCGGAGCGCGGGCGGCATTTGGGATCGATACCCGCCAGAGGAATACGCGACGATCGAAGCGTTCATCCGCGATCCGGCGAAGGTGTGGAATCTTTGGAACGATTTGGGCGAACAATTCGCCAGTTGCGCGCCGAATCCCGGACACCATGCGTTGGCCGCGCTCGAGCAGGCGGGGCATCTGCGCGCAGTCATCACGCAGAACGTCGACAACCTGCACCAACAAGCCGGCAACCGCCGCGTGATCGAATACCACGGCAGCACGCGCCGATTGCATTGCATGGATTGCGACGCCCGCCTGTCCTTCAAGGATCCGGTCCGGTTCGATTCGCCGCCGCGTTGCTCGTGCGGCGGCTGGCAAAAACTCGACGTCGTCATGTTCGGCGAGATGCTGCCGCAAAAGGCATCGCTCGAAGCGGACGCCTACGCGCGCACGGCGGACGTCGTGCTGATCGTCGGCACCTCGGCGCAGGTGTATCCGGCGTCGGAAATCCCATTCATCGCCAAGCGCAACGGCGCGACAATCATCGAGGTGAACGTCGAGGAAACGGATTTCACGCGCGAGATTACGGACTACTTTATTCAAGGGCGATCGGGCGAGCGACTGCCGGAACTTGTTGGGCGAGTGCTTTCAGCATGAACCACAGGTTTTTGAGGATGCTTCAACGCGATGGAAACTGAACTCATTAGCATTGACCCCGCCGTAATGATGGGCAAACCCGTGATAAAGGGCACACGGCTCAGGGTGGAGTTGATCCTGGAGAAGCTTGACGCGGGTGAAACCGTCGAGCAATTGCTCGAAGCCTATCCAAGGTTAACGCTGGAGGCAATCAACGCCGCCCGCGAATATCGCTCGAAACTTTAGCGAACTGACAACCTCGTTCCCAAATTTCCATTTGGGAACGGGCTTGCACTGGAAACTTTGTTTCGTGTGTTTCCCGGGACATGGGAGCGTTGATCACATCGATCGACTAAAGGCAAGCGGAGCTTTTCACGCAATTGCGTTCCCGAATAGAAATTCGGGAACGAGTTTAGTGGCGCGTGCTTATGTGCGCGCAAAAGTGAAGTAGAGGATCATCGCTGCGATGATGAGGTTGAAGTAGCCGATGTAGAGTCCAATGAGCGCGAGGGTGCGGCCTTTTTCGCGGGCGGGGTTTCGTCTGATGCGGTGGAGCGCGATGTGGCCGCAGACGATTGCGGCCGGGAAAAGTAGTTGGCCGCAGGCTGCTGCGAGTGCGGCGCGTTCGTAGCCTAGCTTGAACAGCGCCGCGGAAACGATCATCGCGACGAGCGTTGCGGCGCCCGCGATCGCGCTGGCCGTGGCGAGCCGCGAAGTCCGTGCGGGAAGCGTGGTTCCTTGCGGCAGGAAGACGTTCGGAGGGTCGCCGAGCGAATTCAAGCGTTACTCACCTGAACTCGCGTCATCCGGCATGGCTTTAACTTGCACGGCGTCATCTTCGAAATCACGCGCGACCCAGCTTCGGCCGATGGCGCGATCGAGGCCGGCTTGGGCCACGGCGTATTCGCGAAGGGCGACGACGAGTTCCTTTTGCGCGTCGGTGAGAGCGAGTTCGGCGTCGAGCACTTCCACCTGCGTGCCGACTTCTTCCTGAAAGCGCAATAGCGCGAGGCGACCGCCTTCGGACGCGAGCTTGACGTTTTGGTTTTCGCTGACGATGCGCGCGATGGCGTTCTCTACGTGGATGAACGCTTGCATCACTTCTTCTTCAACGATCGCCGAGACTTCTTCCAACTCATACTGCACGCCACGCAGCCGGGCTTGGGCTTCTTCGCGTTCATGTTTGCGTCTGCCGCCCGCGTAGAGGTCCAGCTCCGCGCCGAGCGTCACTGTCCACCCTTCGCGAACAAAACTACCGGCGCCGTCGAAATTGGTCCACTCGCCCGTCGCGGCGACGCGCGGCCAGAACGCGCCCTTGGCGCTGCGGACGTTGTACTCGCCTGAGGTGATTCCGTGTCGCAGCGCGCGAATTTCGGGACGGTTTTCGAGGGCTTGGGCGGTGAGTCTCGCGCGATCGGTTTCGAGCGGAACCCAGAACATGCGGTCGGTGAGCTCGATCGGCGTGTCCTGCGGAATATTCAGCAGCCGCCGCAAAATGGTGTACGCGAGGCGTTCACGGTTTTTCGCGTTGATGACGTCGGTCTTGCGCGTTTGCAGTTCGGTTTGCGCGCGGATGACTTCGAACTGGCTTTGTTCGCCCACCTCGAGCATGAGCCGCGTGTCCTTGAGGTGTCGCTCGAACGTGACCACGCTATCTTCGGCGACGACGACCAGCGCGCGCGCGGTGAGGCAGTCGTAGTAGGCCTGTTTCGTGCTGAACTCGAGCGCATCCAATACCGCGGCACGGCGCCACTGTTGAGAGTACGCGAGATAATCGGATGCGCGCGCCGCGAAGCGGAACGTTCCGCCGGCGAAGATGAGTTGCTCGATGGTGAGCCGGTCGGCGCGGTGGATGTCTTCGACGTCGGTGCCGCCGGGCACGATAATGCGCGTGAGGAAGTTCTCGGTAAAAGCGGCGTTTGCGTTTTCCTGATAAATGTACGCGCTGCCAATGCCGATTTGCGGTTTCATCGACGCGCGGGTCTGGCCAGCCTGTTCGAAGAACACGTTAACGTCTTCGGCGCTGCGCAGGACTTGCGGGTTTTGCTCGAGTGCCATCGAGACCGCCTCGCGCACACTGAGGGGGATGGGAAGGCCCTCGGGCTTGTCTTCGATAAGCAGGTGCGACTGGTCTTCGATCGACTCGATGATGTCGCCAATGCCCGAGAGCAGACTCTCGAATTCGCCACCCGGGGGGGATTCGGCGGTCGCTTCTGAAGGAGCCGCTTCCGTCGCGGGTGGGTCGGGCTCCTGGGCAGCGCTCAGCGTTGCGGCTGGCATTGGCCCCCAAGCGACCAGGCAACACCACACCGTAAGTTGAAGTTTCATGAGCGGCCCCGTTAGTTTGATTCCGCGTTACGCTGATCGCGTTGGCCTGATCCAGTTGGCGGCGATCTGCTTCCGGGCGATCATACGCGCGGTTTCCGGAATCTTCAAAGGCGCGGCTGCGGACCGAACTCGAGGCGAGGAGTGGTGTTGTGAAATCACGTTGGGCGAAGTATTGCATGGTGGCGCTGGCACTCCTGATCGCGACGAGTGCGTTCGCCGAAGACCCGCGGTCTCGGCGGTTGAGCGTGCGTAACGGCACCTTGTATCGCGGCTCGAGCCAGGTGACGTTGCGCGCAATCGAGGCACCGGGACTTTTCGTTCCCGGCGCGACGGAAGAGCAATGGGTAAAGACGTTCGCGCGCGTATCGGAGTGCGGCGCGACGGGCGTTTGGTTCGAGCTGGAAGGCGTGAGCGCGGACGGATCGGCAATCGATTCGGAACACATCGATGCATTGCGGGAAGTGAAGTCGCACTCGATCTATCGGTATATCTCGCCCATCTGCAGGTTATTCGGCGAGGGCGCGCCGGAAACGCTGGATGAACGGTTGAAGATCGTGCGCACGGTCGCCGCGGCGTTCAAGGACGATCACGCGATGATGATCGCGATCGACGGGCCGTTCGCGCCGTCGCTCGCCGCCGAGATGAAACGCCTCGCGCCGAAGTTGATCGTGCTTGCACCGGAATCGGGCGATGTCGATTGGGTCGCGAGTCCGCAGGAGGCGAAAGCCGGTCGTGCGGCCTTGTTGTGGGGGCAACTCCCGAAACCGGTGGAGAGTCCGTTGCACTGCACGATGCCGGCGGGCGACGCTTCGTATGCCGCGTTCGAAGAGGCGAACATGGACCCGATCGAGAAGGCGCCGTGGGAGCCTACTACGAATGGACTGAGCGAGGCGGAGATCGCGGAGGGCTTTGTCAGTTTGTTCGATGGCGAATCGTTCGATGGGTGGGTCATCACCGGGCGGAACAAAGAAGGCTGGACCGTTCGCGATG
>JBGTJY010000725.1:0-5478 GCA_041744855.1 Candidatus Hydrogenedentales bacterium | reverse complement strand
GAGAGCTTGGGCTTCGACGACGCCATCCGGCTCACGCGCGAACGCGCGCGGCTGATGGCGGAGAAGGCTCCTCCCGGTGGGATGGCCGCCGTGCTCGGGCTCGAGCCAGACGCCATCGAGGCCTGCCTGACGGGCGAAGTCGAAGTCGCGAATTTCAACGGACCCGCGCAGACCATCATCTCGGGTTCGGTCGCCGCCATCGATGCGGTTACGCCGAAATTGAAAGAGGCAGGCGCCAAGCGCGTCATGCCGTTGCCGGTATCCGGCGCGTTTCACTCGTCGTTCATGAAAGAACCCGCGAGACTGCTGCGCGAGTTTCTGCAGTCCGTTTCAATCTCGGCTCCCAACGCGCGCTTCGTATCCTCCGTGTCCGCCCGCGAAGAATCGGAACCCGGACGCATCCGCGAACTCCTGTCGCAACAACTCTACTCGCCCGTGCGCTGGACTGAAACCATGCAGGCCGTCGGCGCGGTCGATGCTATCGAAGCGGGACCGGGCAACGTGCTACAGGGCATCGCGAAACGCATCGACAACGCGCCGCGAATACGTCCCGCTGGTACGCTGGCCGATGTATCTGCGCTGAGCCTCCGCGGCTGAGCTCGAAGGCGGAGACGCGCGCGCTGAATGTGTTATAACGTGCGTTTCCGTAACGATTCGCGCGCGCCGTCCGTGCCGCCTTCCCCAGATTGGAGTTTTCTATGAACACGTTCGAGGACACAGTCGTCCTCGTTACCGGCGGCACGCGGGGCATCGGCCGCGCCTGCGCCGAAAAATTCGCGCGAGGTGGCGCGAAGGTTGCCCTATGCGGACGCGATGAGGCTTCTGCGAAGGAGACGGCTGCCGCGATTGAGCACGAGACGGGCGCCGATGTGCGCGGCTACCAGGCGGATATCGCCGACGGTAAAAACGTCGAGAGTCTCATCAAGCACGTTGCGAACGAGTTGGGCGCCATCGACGTGCTCGTGAACAATGCGGGCATCACGCGTGACGGTCTGCTCATGCGCATGAAAGACGACGACTGGTCCTCCGTCATCGAGACGAATCTTACCGGCGCGTTCTACACGTGCCGCGCCGTATCGCGCGAAATGTTGAAACGGCGCAGCGGACGCATCGTGAACATCTCTTCGATAGTCGGCCTGCGCGGCCAGGGTGGTCAGGCGAATTACGGCGCCGCGAAGGCAGGCCTCATCGGGTTTTCGAAATCGCTCGCGCGTGAATTCGCGCCGCGCGGCGTGACCGTCAATGTCGTGGCCCCCGGCTTCATCGAAACCGACATGACCGGCGCCCTGCCGGACGACGTAAAAGAAAAGCTGATGGAAAAATGCCCCTTCGGCCGCGTCGGCACGCCGGACGAAGTAGCCGAAGCCGTCGCGTTCCTCGCAACCAAAGGCGCGTCGTACATCACGGGACAAGTCCTGTGCGTCGACGGCGGCGCGGGGATGTAGACCTTGAGTCGCCGTATGTCCCCTGGCGGGCTTACCTCGTAGGGGCGGTTCGGGAACCGCCCCGGGGGTCGCGGCACACGCTCCCGGGCGCTTCCCGAAGCGCCCCTACGGTTGTATGGCGATTCAAACCCAAATCGCTTTATAACGAAGTGACGTCGGCCCCGTAGATCGTCACGTCGTGGTAGTTCCCCTTGGTGAAAAGCGCATCGCGCTGCACGCCCCAGCGCTCGAATCCGCACTTCTCCAGAAAGCGGCGGAGTGAATCCTCCCATGGCGCTGCTGGGGTCGCAATGCGTCGAAGCGTATGCCCCGCCGCGGCGTCCTTCAACAACGCGCGAAGACTGCGCGCGACTCCTCCCGAATCGTAGGCAGACGCATCGCGAAAATACAGGAACGCTTCCGCAAGGCCAGTCTTCTGCGGGCGAACCTTGAGCAGACCCAGCGGAACCCCTCCTTTGCGCACGATCATCATCTCGAAATGATCCGTCGCTGGATGCGTCGCGTCCATCTCGCGTTCGTACACGCTGCCGATGAAAATCGCGCGTTCGTTGAGCAAAAAATACGCCGAGCGATTCCACGACTCCCAATTGCGCAGCATCTCCGCGTCGGCTTCTTGCAACGGACGAATGCCGATGTCCGAACGAAATGCAGCACGCGCTAATTGGAATAGCGATGGTTTGGCGGCGGTGCGTCCGAGTTGTCCGTAAATGCGCTCGAACGATACTCCTGCGGACGCCAGTTGATTGAACGCCGCGACGACCCCCTCCAGAAATTCGCGCTGCATCGCGCACCATGCTTCGGAAGGAGTTCGTATCGACCCAGTCAATGCGTGATGCACCGCTGCGTATCCCCCGCCGCATACGTTCCGCGCCCAACATTGCCGGCACGCGGCCGTCGTCTCCGATCCAACATCGTCGAATCGCCGCATCGCATGCGCGTCGATCGCGCTCGATTCGCCGAATGCCCCAAACACGAACTCCGGCGATCGCGGAAAATCCAATCCCGGAACAACGCGGCCCTGCGTATCGACGGCCAGCGCATACGTGCCGGAATCGTCGCGCCGCTTTCGCGGTTCGCCACGATGAATCTGACGAAACAATTCGGCGAATGGCTCCAACCGGAAATAGTCATGCCGCTGCAAACAATCGGCGTAGTACGCCGCTGTTCGGGAAAGTTCTCCCACGAGTTGCGCGGGATCGAATCTGGGATCCTCGATGAATACCCGTCGCAAATCGAGCGTGATTTGGGAGAATCCCGCGTCGCGAAGCGCTCTGACCGCTTCGAGAAAACTCGCCCCGCGCACGACGAGCGTCACTTCCGCGCCGGACTTCGCGAGTTGATCGAGCCGGCCGCGGTGCTTTAGATTCTCCAAAATCTCACGCGGCTCGGCGTCGTCCAGCGGCCATCGTAGGCCGAGGCCATGAACGCGAAGTGGTTCTGTAAGACCGGATAATTGCGGATCTGCGACCGTGAAATAACCAGCGATCCGCTTCCCCGAGAGTTGGCCGAGCCGATCCGCCGTCTCTTTCCAATTCGCGATCGCGCTAGCATCGAGATCCGCGCAGGATGCCGCGTCCACGAGCAATTCCAGCGAAAGCTTGTCCGCCGCGTTCGACGCGCCTAGCAAAAACGCGACGATCGTTTCCGGCGTGTCGAAGTTGTCCCACGCCTGGCCTTTTGAAATGCCGCGAAGGTCCACGGTGAGGGTGCGGACCCCCCGCTCGATCCGCAGCCATCGTTCCATCTCCGCGCGATTTCGGTTCGGCAATATCGAGTTGGTCGCGCGCAGAAATTCGAGCTCGCCGATGACCTCGCCGAGCACGACGCGATCGTGCTTAGGCCCGAGCAGACTATAAATCCGATTGACCGGTTCGTGCGGATAAAGGTCGAGCACGTCCGAAGTGATGTCGTCGCACTCGAAACAAAAACACGTCTCGACATCGACCGCGAAGCGCCTGCCCTCGCGCGTGAACCGATGGATACGTTCGCGCAACATCAGTATGCGCCGAGCGAACCCTTGTCGCGGCTCCAGTTTTCCATCCACTTGAACTGCACGATGCCGACAATCGTCCAGAGCACGCAGTTCGCAATCAAATAGTAAAACGCCGGTGTCGTGAAAACCGATTGAAAATGCTGCGCGATCACTTCGCCGCCTTCGCCGAGTTCCGTCACCATCTGTCCCTTGATCAGCACGTACTTGAGGCTAATCGCAGCGTCCGTCACCGGAATGAAATGCGCAACGATGTCGATAACGGGGAATCCCGTCGCGATCGGTTCGTTCACCATAAATGCCAGAAACAGCAGGACCATGCGAAGTATCGCGGCAATCTGTCCCGTCTGCTTGAATACCAGCACCAGCCCGCCGACCATGAATCCGAATCCGAGCAGATTCGCATACGTGAGCAAGAGAAGCGTGGCCGTCTCCAGCGGCGCGGCGTGCAACGTGCCCTGCACCGTCTTCGCGATCAGGATCAGCATGATCGCCGACGTCGCGATGCTCGATACGCCCGCGACGAGCGACCGCCCCATGAAATTCGTGACGAGACCGTGCGGGCTCAGGCAGAGCTGTTCGAGTTGTCCCGAGCGCGCGAGCGATTGCAATCCCTGGCTGAACAAGCCCACGATGCCAAATGCGAACATGCCGATGATGAATCCCAGCGCGGCATTCGTCGCGCTTTCGGCATCGACGCCGAATCGATTGCTCACGGCTTCTTCCAATGCATCCCGTCGCGCCATGAATCCGACGATGAGCAACAGGAGCACGCCATAACCCACGATGAGCGACGTGAGCGTCGCAAACCAATAGCGGCGCATGATGATCCACGTGCGCACAAGTTCGGCCTTCAGCACCAGAAAAAAGCCCACGGCGTCAGTTCCTTTTCGGTCCGTTTTCGGAAGTGACGCGGAGGAACACATCCTCGAGCGTTTGCTTGCGTTGATTCATCGCGTGCAATTCGAAGCCGGCGGTCTCGAAATGCCGCGTGATCCCGTAGAGCGACGCCGACCGCGCCGATTCCTCTTGCGGAAGACTGAGAATCACAGTGCGATGGCCGTCGCCGGGTTCGTAGTCCGCCGAGGATACGCCCGGCACTTGAAGCAGCGAAGGAATATCCGCTGGACGATTCAGCGTGAACGTAAACCTGCAGTCCGAGAAGAGGTCGATCAATTCGCGCGTCGGACGACACGCGACCAGTTCGCCGTTGCTGATAATGCCGATGCGATCGCACAATTCCTGCGCGACGTGCATGTCGTGCGTGGTGACCAGTACGCTCTTGTGCTGCTCGCGCGTCATCTCGCGAATTTTGTCCTTGATCACCCGGCTGCTCTGCACGTCGAGCCCCGTCGTGGGTTCATCGAGCAGCACGACCGGCGGGTCCGCTATGAGCGCGATACAAATCGCGAGACGCTGCTTTTGCCCGCGGGACAGTTTGCTCACCTGTACGTTCATCTTGTCGGTTAGGCCGATAAAATCGAGCAGTTCGCGCGAACGTTTCTTCAACACCGAGCCGCGCACGTCGCGCAGATTGCCGTAGTAGGCGAGATTCTCAAGCGGCGTTAGCGGCCAGATGCTCGTGCGCGTGCCTTCGAGCACCACGCCGATTTTGCGCAGCACCTTGAGTCGCGCGCGCTCGACGCTCAGCCCATCAACGTACACCGCTCCCGCGCTCGGGCGCACGAGCCCCGATATCATTTTCACCGTCGTCGTTTTGCCCGCGCCGTTCGGGCCGAGCAACCCGAACACCTCGCCGCGATTGATGTGAAACTTGACGTGCTTGGCGGCCTGAACCGTCTTCTTCCGATAAAAGACGCGCTGGTTCGTCTCTTCGTGGCGCTGCAAAAAATGCCGCGTGTGAAATATTTTGTGAACGTTGTCCACGTCCACCATGTGATCGCGGCTCATGATGCGCTCTCTGTTTTTGCGACCCGCGCATTCCGGCGCGGCGGCGTCGGCCGCCAATAGGTCGCCTCGATTTCTTTGGCGGCCTTCTCTTCGTCCCCGTATTCCTGCACTTTCACGATGTATTCCAGGTGA
>JBGTJY010000724.1:0-1619 GCA_041744855.1 Candidatus Hydrogenedentales bacterium | reverse complement strand
AATAGGCCACGATCTTGCGCGCAAGATCGGCGGCCTTGCCCCGCTTGTACTCGTTGCTGGATTCCTGATCGGGGACGACGCCGCGACCGGTGTTCCACGGGTAGATCTCGCCCGCGCCCTCATAGGCCGACGCGAGCAGTCCGCTCCGCACGCCGCCGGCCCAGTTGGACATCAGGCCTCCGCCACCGGCGCCGTCGAGATAATAGACATAGCCTCGCGTCATTCGAACGGCGCGATCGGGCATGGTCGATGAGCAGCCGCTCAACAAGGCGAGCGACGCGACAATAAGCATGTTCTTCGAGTTCATATTTCCTCATTGAGTGACTCTGTCATTCCGGTCAGTCCTTCACGAGCGTCCAGGATGCATCCGCGTCGTAAGCATCCATCGCACCAGCGAGCTCCGCGGTCTTTTCGCCGAGGTCCTTCTGTTGGACCTTGCCGTTTGAATTAACGACGAAGGTCATCACGCCAGAGGCGCCGTAATCGACCGGATAGGCCACGAGCGCGAAACCCGCGACCATGTTGCCGTTGATGACGTAGTCGTGCTTCCCGCCCGGCGCGCGTTCACCCTGTCGCGTGAGCGTTTTGTAGACATAGCCTTGATAGGGCTGCGGCTTGTCTCCATCGGGGCCCGACTTCCTGGAATAGCCGTCGGCCCGCGCCTGGGCGATCAGCGGTCCCAGCGGACTGAGCGGCGCATCCGGCTTGGTTTCCCAGAACAAGCCGTCTTTCTGTCCCGCTGTGCTCGCGAGGCGCTGGGCATACTCCAGCACATGGTCGCCGTCGCGGTCCTCGGAAAAGTATTCAAACTGGGCCGACACGATCCCGCGACACACCCGAATTGCACCCAGTTCGTTCTCGCCCACGCGACGATTGAGGACTTCCTCCTTGCCGGCCTCGGTGTCGAAGGACCACTTGCCATCGCGCCGAACGATCGGAATTGCGAAGGGGTGCTTCTGCTTGCCGATCGCGACAATCACCTTGTCATCGCCTTCGCGAACGAACTCATGCGCGGCTGCGAGGGCGGCCGCGAATTCCTGAACCTCCGCTGCGTCCGAGACTTCGTCACCCGAGACGAGATCCTTGACGGCCGGGCCGAAGATGCGTTCGAGCGCCTCCTTGTCCTTCGACTTCGTCGCCTCCAGCAGGGCCTTGATGGCCTCCTCGGGCGAAGCAAACTGGGTGCCCGAAGGTTGGGACTGTGCGCGGGCGGCAGATGTCCATCCGAACAGGACGCCCGCCGCAATTAGCAACACAAAAACGGCCGGAACGCGCCGACTTGATTCTGAACTCATAGGGTTCTTATTCATGTGATCGCCTCCTCCTGAAGTAACGTCTGAGAAACGAGACTCGAGTCAAACTCGCATGACCATTTTGAAAAATTGACAGGCACCCGCATTAACGACCGCGGCGTCCGCCACCGCCGCCGCCCCGACTCCCACCCCGACTGCCGCCCCGGCTTGCACTGCCACGATTGCTGCTTCGATGGGCGTGCGAGGCATCGCCGCCGGACCCGCTGAAAGCGCTGGGGCGATGTCCGCTGCCAAAGGACCCCTGATTCGAACCCCCGCCCTGGCCGCCCCAACTCGGCGTTCGATTCTGGGATGGATGGTTCGCGG
>JBGTJY010000723.1:0-4508 GCA_041744855.1 Candidatus Hydrogenedentales bacterium | reverse complement strand
CCCAACGTCGCGTACAGAATCGCCGCCGAGTAGTTGCGCCACTCGGGATGCTCCTGCAGCGTCTTCGCCAGCGCCATCGGCAATGTTCCGCGCGACGGGTCCTTCACGTGTTCGCGCGCGGCCTCCTCGAGTTCTGGAAAGGTCTCCGGAATTTCGCCCATCGCCGCGACGATGCGCCGGTAGATCTCCGGCTCTGGCAACACGCCGTCGGGCGCATCGAATATCGGAGCGCGCAAATGAAAAACGTTCTGCGGAAATCCGAAATTGAAAAACGTGCACTCCCACTTCTCGAATTGACTCGCGGCGGGCAACACGTAATGCGCCAGTCGCGCCGTCTCCGTCATCGCGACGTCGATAACCACCAGCAGTTCCAGCTTCTCGAACGCCTTCCGCACGGCCTGCGAATCGGCGACCGTCACCGCGGGATTCCCGCTATCGACGAACAGCGCGCGCAAGCGATCGGGGTGATCGCTGTCGATCTCGAGCGGCAGCACATTCGGCGGATACAGCTTGCCAATCTCGCGCATGCCCGTGACTTTCGTCGTGCGCCCACCGGCTTCGGGGTCTTGCGACTGCCCGATCAGCGGCACGAGAAACGGGAACATCACCTGCCCGCCCTCGCGCGCGAAATTGCCGGTGACGAGAAACAACAGCTTCGACAGGTACTGGTTCAACGTGCTGTGCAACGTGTGCTCGATGCCCAGGTCCGTGTGCACGCAAGCCCGTTTCGCCGCCGCGAATTTACGCGTCACTTCACGCACGAGCGCCGGCTCGACGCTGGCCGCGCGCGCGTACTCATCGACGGGAACGTTCAACATCTCCGCGCGCAATTCCGTCGCACCGATGCAACGCTCCTCCAGAAACGCGGCATCCTCCAGCCGTTCCTGAAAAATGATCCCCAGCATCGCGAGCATCAAATGCGCGTCGCCGCCCGGTTTCACTTGCAAGTGATAGTCCGCCTTCTCCGCCGTCTGCGTGCGCCGCGGATCGACAACGGCGAGCGTGAAGTCGGGATTCTTTGCGATCTCCTGCAGCACCTTGCGCGCCTGCGGCATGCCGTGCGACTGCCACGGATTCCACCCGATCGCGAGCATGAAATCGGTGTGATGATGATCCGCCGCGGGCAACGAAGCCTGCGCGCCGAAGAGCCGCCCGTTCACCCAGAATCCGCCGGTCTTTTCCTGCGCGAGCGACGAATACAAGTACCGCGTGCCCGCCGCCGCGCGAAGCGCACTCGCGTACGCCCCGCCGAGGTGATTCCCCTGCCCGCCGCCGCCAAACTGCGCAATCGCATGCCCGCCATGCGTGTCGCGGATCTGCTTCAACTTCGCCGCCACCTCGCGAATCGCAACGTCCCAACTCACTTCCTCGAAGGTACCATCCGTTCGTTGACGCAGCGGCGCCGTCAGCCGATGCGCGCCGTTCTGGTAAAAGTCGAGCCGCGACGCCTTCTGGCACTGATACCCCTCCGACGCCGGATGATCCTTATCGCCGCGAATCTTCGTGATGTGCCCGTTCTCCGTCTGCACCTCCAACCCGCAATTCACCGAGCACAAAATGCACGCGGTCTTCTTCCATTCAGGCAACGTCGTCGTGGCGTTCATCGCGGATGTCTCCCTCACGTCACAAAGTCCAGCAACGCGACATTCTAACGTGAACACCGGGGCAAATGACGGCAGCGGGCGTAGCACGGGCTTCCAGCCCGTGGGGGGGGCCAGCCACCCCACGGCCAGGATGGCCGAACTACGGTGGAACCGCGACCCGATTTGACGGGTTTCCGTTTTTAGGCGCAGAATACCGCCCAGTTTCTAGGGAGGAACACCAATGAAATACGCCATCCTGGGGTCATTCGCGGCCGCATTCGCCTGCGGATTCGCACAGGCAGAATCGCCCACGTTCGAGCGCGACGTGTTGCCGATCATGCAGGAGAAATGTCAGTCCTGTCATCGCCCGTTCGGCGCGAATATGTCCGGCATGATCGCGCCCATGTCGCTCATGTCCTACAAAGAAGTGCGCCCCTGGGCGAAGGCGATCGCCAAGGTCGTTGAAGTCGGCGATATGCCCCCGTGGCATGCGGCGCCGGAATTCAACGGCATCTTCAAAAACGAGCGCGTGCTGACGGATGACGAGCGCGCGATAATTCTGGAGTGGGCCGAGAGCGGCGCGGTCCGGGGAAATCCCGCGGATGCGCCCGCGCCGAAAGAGTTCTCCAACACCGGCTGGCAGCTCACGGACAAACTCGGCGAACCCGATCTACTCCTGAAAATGCCGGAACCGTATTGGGTCGCGGACGACGTGCAGGACATCCAGCCCGATATCGAAATTAAACTGACCAAGGAACAATTACCGGAAATGAAATGGGTGCGCGCGGTCGAGTATCGCCCCGGCAGCGAAGTGGTCCACCATATCGTCGGCACCGTCGCGAAACCCGGCGATGAACTCGACCTGGCGGCACGCACCAACTTCGGCCAGATAGCCTCCGGCACGAATCCGCAGAGCTATCCCGAAGGCTACGGCCTGCCGCTCTATCCCGAGTCGACCATCAACCTCTCGATGCACTACCACAAAGAAGTCGGCCCCGGCACGGGCGCCTTCGATCAATCCGAAGTCGCAGTCTGGTTTCATGACGCGCCGGTCGTGCATCCGCTCGAAAGTTCGCCCATCGCGCATGGCGGATTCGAAATTCCGCCGAATCATCCGAATTGGAAAGTGACGGGCGCGCGCACCTGGGACCACGATTTCATCCTGCTTGAGTTGTTGCCGCACACGCACCTCCGCGGTGCCGCCGCGAAATATACCGCGGTCTATCCCGATGGCCGCTCGGAAGTGCTGCTCGATGTGCCCCGCTACGACTACAACTGGCAAACGGTCTACGAATACGCCGACTTCAAGAAGATGCCCGCCGGCACCCGCATCGAGTGGGACATCGTCTACGACAACTCGCCGGAAAAAGGCGCCGAAGCCGGGTTCGATTCCAACGTGGCGGTACGCTTCGGCGGCCCCACGACGGATGAGATGGACCTAGGCTGGCTCACCTGGTGCTACGCCGAAGAAAACAAATGGCCCGACGGCATCCGCAAGCGCACCGAAGAACGCCTCGGCAGAGAAGAGCACGAGCACGCCGATACAGACTGACCGCACCGAGCAGGGCGGGAAGCTCCGCATTCTCACGGTGCTCGATGAATTCACGCGCGAGTGCCTTGCGATCCGCGTCGAACGCAGCATCGCTTCACAACGCGTCATCGACACCATGGAGTGGCTATTTCTACTCCACGGCGCGCCAGCGCATATGCGCAATGAACTCCGGCCACACCGCAGTTCATCAGGTCTTCCAACGTGACATTTCTAATGAGTCGAGTACATGACATGATCATCGAGTCGCGACATTCGTTTGGCGCGCGCCATTGACCGATCGCGCGACTTCGATTAAGCTACTTCTCCCCCGATTGGGGCAGACTCGGGGCAGCGGTCAACGGAGGAGAGCGGAGCATGGCCAAGTATATTGTGGAATTCATCGGGACGTTCTTTCTGGTGGCGACGATCGGCTTTACGGTGATCGCGCCGGGCGCGGAAGCGATGGCGCCGGTGGCAATTGCCTCGGCCTTGATGGTGATGGTTTTCGCGGGCGGACACATCTCGGGGGCGCACTACAATCCCGCGGTTACGTTGGCCATATTTATCCGCGGGAAGTGCTCGGCGGCGGATGTCGCGCCGTACATGATCGCGCAGGTGGCGGCTTCGGTTGTCGCGGCGTTTCTCGTGTTGTTCATGAAGGGCAACCCGGAGATCACGGCCGCGGAGCCGGATGTCGTCAAGGCGCTGATCGCCGAGTTCCTCTTCACCTTCGCGCTGGCGTACGTCGTGCTTAATGTAGCCACGGCGAAAGGGACCGCGAACAATTCGTTCTACGGTCTCGCGATTGGATTCACGGTGCTTACGGGCGCGTATGCGGTGGGCGGGGTTTCCGGTGGGGCTTTCAATCCGGCCGTCGCGGTAGGGATTTCGTTCATGGGTTTGTCGAGCTGGGCGAATATCTGGATCTTCCTGGTGGCGAACTTCGCTGGTGGGGTGGCGGCGGCAGCGGTGTTCAAGGTGTTGAACCCGGATGACAAGTGATCGAAACCAGCGTGAACATGAACAGCAGCGGCTATATCGAGACTATTCGGGCCAATCTCGACGAAACCAGATTTGTAATTTGCACGGACATCGTTTCGCAACAATGTCGCGAACGATTGGGGAAGTCGTGCCACCTTCTAATCTGGCCGACCGATTGGCTCCAGCGAATGACACCGACCCTACACGAGGAATTGACTTCGAGATTCGAGCTAGCCAATGCTAAAGTAAGTGACGAGGAAGCGGCCACGCACGATCATTGAAGACGTACTAGTTCGGCCCGCCTCGGGTCGCGAAACGGAAATGACCCACGACTGTAAAACTGACGTCGGGTTCGTTCTTCAGTAGCGTAGTTGAATCGTGGAGAATTGATTGGGTGGAGGCAACATAGGCTT